>NZ_JALQDQ010000028.1:0-218460 GCF_023631105.1 Caballeronia sp. AZ10_KS36
AGATAAACCTTCCTCTGATACTTCGTGTGAGACTCTTGATACTTTTGCTTGCCCGGCTCCGAAGAACCGGCCGCACTCACCATCAAGCGCCCACACTTATCGGCTGTTAGTTTTTAAAGAGCAATTGCACAAGAATCGCTTTGCTTATTTGCTTGCTTTCTTGCGCGCCGTCATTCAACGGGAGGCGAATTATGACTGGCGCAAGACACATAGGTCAACCCCTTTTTCCAAATTATTTTCAGGCGACGATTAGGCACTAAAAAAAGGCAGTGAAAAGCGCGCCAGTGCGTGCATTCACAGCACGATATGCGCTGGCGCGCAGAGCATCGATAAGTTCGGGCGCTCAGTTCCCGAAGAACGGCACGCAGAAGTCCGCAGGACCGACGCAATCCGCAGCCGCAGCCGACGAGCCACCGCGCCGCATCGACCCCGACGCACTTGCACCCGCGGGCATGCCGCCGTAAGCCTCCTGCGCATTCCTCGCGGCGACCTTGGCCTCCGCCGCCTGAATGTCCGCGGGGTACGTCGCGTTCTCTCCCGTGGCCGGCGAAAATCCCGCCCGCTCCAACTGCACGAGTTCAGCCTTGACCTGCGCACGAGTCACCGGGCCAGTCTGGTCCTGCGCGAATGCAAACGTCGGCGCGACGACAGCAGCGACCGACAAGACAACCTTAGCGATGGTATTCATGGTGAGTGCAACTCCGACGAGTAGGGTTGACGTGGATCGCGTGCGATCCGCTAACCTCGCTCGGCCCGGGTTCCAAGCATTGAGGCTTCGAATGGTTAACCGCGGCACATCGCGATCTATTCCATGGCGAGAAGGACTCGCATGCGATACGTGTTCGTCACACCTGTTACGCTTGCGACGAGAAATGCGCCGCACAATAGCGTTGATGCATGACTGGCGCCCAATAACGTAGAAGTACTTACGATTTCAAGCTCAGGCGTGCCCCTACGAGGCAAAAGACGAATGACGCGCGCCGCTCAATCCCGCAACCATTGCCACAACGCGCATCACCGTTCCTGCCGCATCACAAGCCGACAGGCCAACAAGCCCATCACCCGCCAAACCGATCCTGCACCGCCTTCAGAATCTCCGCGAACGCCACCGGCTTCACGAGATGATGATCGAAGCCCGCTTCCTTCGATCGCTGCCGATCATTCGCCTGCCCATAGCCCGTCACCGCGAGCATCAGCGCATCCTTCGTCGCGGGACGTGAACGCATCTCCGCCGCAAGCGTGTAACCGTCCATTCCCGGCAGCCCGATATCGAGCAATATGATCTGCGGCGCGAAGCTATCGCTGATGGCGAGCGCCGTGATCGCATCGTGCGCGGTGCGCACATCGAAGCCATCGTCCTCCAGCAACAGGGACATCGCCGTTGCCGCATCCACGCTGTCATCGACGAGCAGCACGCGCATGCCGCCGCTCACGTTCGCCGGCGCGCGTTCGACGGGACGCGGCGCGACCTCCGCCCCCTTCGCGAGCGGCAGCCACACGACGAACTCGCTGCCCTGATGCGGCCCGGCCGAATGCGCGTCGATACGCCCGCCCTGCAATTCGACGAGCGTCTTCGCCAGCGGCAAGCCTATGCCGAGGCCGCCTTCCGAGCGTTCGAGCGACGTTTCAGACTGCACGAACAAATCGAAGATATGCGGCAGCATGTCCGCCGCAATGCCGATGCCCTTGTCGCGCACGGTGATGCGCACTTCGTTTCCGACCTGCTCGGTCTCGATAGCGACCTCGCCTTCTTCGACGCTGTACTTCGACGCGTTCGACAGCAGATTGCCGAACACCTGCGCGATCCGCACGCTGTCGCCGATGATATAGAGCGGCGCATCCGAGAGCTTCATCGTGAGCCGGTGACGCTTCCTGTCGAGCGCGGGCTGCGCCGTTTCGACGGCCGCTTCCACCGCCGCCGCGATATCCACCACTTCGCGCCGAAGCGTAATCTTGCCCTGCGTGATGCGCGCCACGTCGAGCAGATCGTCGACGAGACGGCTCAGATGCCGCACCTGCCGGTCGATGATCGCGCGCACCGTCGAGAAGTTCTGCGCCGAGGGCGCGCGTTCGGGGTCGAGCAGGTCCACGGCATTGCGAATCGGCGCGAGCGGATTGCGCAACTCGTGCGCGAGCATCGCGAGAAACTCGTCCTTGCGCCGGTCGGCGTCGCGCAACAGCATCTCCGCGGCCTTGCGCTCGGAGATGTCGTTGACGATGCCCGCGATACGCGCCGGCCGCCCGTGCGCCGCTTTCACGAGCGAGGCGCGCTCGGCGACCCAGCGCGGCTCGCCGTCCGCGCGCGCGATGCGGTATTCAACCTGATACGGCGCCCCGCTCGCCAGCAACTCGCGGTACGCCGCCGCGACATGCTCACGATCCAGCGGATGAATCTCGCCCGACCAGTGGTCCGGGCCGGGCTCGGGCGTCGGCGCGCCATCGCCGCCATCCCACAGCCGCGCGTAGGCGGGACTCACATAAAGCAGGCGATTCGCGGCAGGATCGAGCATCCAGAAGACGTCGTCGATGTTCTCCGCCAGCTGGCGAAACCGCTCCTCGCTCTCGCGTAACGCATTTTCCGCGAGCCGCACGCGCAGCAGCGCGCGCACGTGCGCGATCAGTTCGGCGGGCTCCACCGGTTCGGTCAGATAGCTGTCCGCGCCGCCTTCCAGACCGCGAATGCGATCCATGCTATGCACCGCCGCCGCCGACGTTTGCAGCACGAGCGTTCCCGCCGTTTCCGCCGACGCCTTGATCTGCCGGCACACTTCGAGGCCGTTGATGTCGGGCAGCTTCACGTCGAGCAGCACGAGATCCGGCGATTCGGCGCGCACGCGCTCCAGCGCGGCGGTGCCGGTTCCCGCTTCGATCACGTTGAATCCCGCACGCGACAGAATGCGCGTCTTCGCGTAGCGCGCGCCGTCGTTGTCGTCGACGTTGAGAATCAGCACTTCTGTCCAGTCGCTTTTCATGTCGCCAGCCCTTCCCCGCGACGCAAGCCGTCCATCGCCTTCGACACCATGTCCAGCACGCCGGCCAGTTCGCCGCCGGAGATCGGCTTCTGGATGAACGCGGCCGCGCCGAGCGCCTCGGCCTCGTTGCGGTCCTCGGACTCACCGAGCACGACGACCGGTACATTGCGTGTCGCTGCCTGCGCGCGCAACGCGGCGAGCCATATCCACGCTTCGGACGCCGCCGGCCGCACCGCGAGCAGCAGCGCGGCCGGCGGCGTACGCGCGAGCGCGCGGCTCGCTTCGTCGAGCGTCGCGGCGCTCACCGTGCGATACGGCGAAGCCTTGAGCGCGGCCTCGCAATCCAGCCGCTCGATCGGATTGCTCGCGACGACGAGCACCATCGGGCGCGCGTCGCCGTGCGCGGCTTGCGCGCTGTCGGGTGCGCCGTATTCGGCCGGTATCGTCGCAATGAAGGTGGAGCCGCGCCCGAGTTCGCTCTCGAGCGAGACATCGCCGCCGAGCAGCTTGCAGAGCTTTCTGCACAGCGGCAGGCCGAGTCCCGTGCCCTTCACGTATTGCTGAAGCCGGTTCTCGACCTGTCCGAATTCTTCGAAGACGACGTGCTGATGCTCGGGCGCGATGCCGATGCCCGTGTCCTTCACCGCGAACGTGATAAGGCGCCGCACTTCGTCATAACTCGCCGACACGCGCACTTCGCCGCGCTCGGTGAACTTCAGCGCATTCGACACGAAGTTGCGCAGCACCTGCGCGACCTTCGCTTCGTCGGTGCGAATGGGCGGAAGCCCTTCGCACGATTCGAAGATGAGTTCCACCGCGCCGCCCGGCGTGAGCGGGCGCAGCATGCCGCGCAGCGCGGAAAAGAGCGTATCGACTTCGAATTCCGCCGCGCGCACTTCGATCTTCCCGGCTTCGATCTTCGCGAGGTCGAGCAGATCGTCGACCGTTTCGGAGAGATCTTCCGCCGCTTTGCGGATGAAGCGCACCTGCTTTTCCTGCTCCTCCGTCAGATCGCCGTCGATACGTTCGAGCAGCAGCTTGGACAGCGCGCGAATCGACGAAAGCGGCGTGCGGAATTCATGGCTCATGTTCGACAGGAACCGCGATTTCGACTCATCCGCGCGGCGCAGATGATCGGCGCGCGCGTCGAGTTCGGCGTACAGCGCGACGACGCCGCGATTCGTGTCTTCGAGTTCGCGCGTGAGGCGCGTGAGTTCTTCCTGGCGCTCGCGCAAGTCGGCGAGCGCGCCGATCAGCTCGCGGTTCTGACGCGCGAGTTCCGCAGTCGAATCTTCGCTGTCCTGGCGCGACAGCGTCGCGGATATGGCCTGCACCGCGCTCGCATCGACAGGCGCGTTGTCGGGCAGCGCCTTCGCAAGCGAAATGGCCGTGCCGCCGCCGGCTTCGTCGGCGATCGCGCATTGGTCCATCAGACGCTGCGCGGCGAGCAGGCCGAGCGCGGCTTGCGAGTCGTCGTTCTTCATCGCGCGAAGCCGCTCGCCCGCGCCCGCGCACGCCAGAAAGCGCACGACGAAGCGCGGCGGATACGTCGCGTCGTCGACCGCGAAATCCGCCCGCGCCCGCGCGCCGGCGGTCAGCACCGTGCGCGCCGCTTCGAGCACGGAGGTCGAAATGCGCGTCTGGTCCTGCGCCGAAAAGCCGAGCGCGGCGCTCGCGTCGCGCGCCTTGCGGCGAACCGCGACAATGTCGTGCTCGCCGTCGATCTGCATCGAGTAGAGCGGGAGCGTCATCACGCGCTCCCGGCCGCGCGGGCGACGAACACGGTGACGTCGTCGCGGCCACGCGCGAAATCGCGGTACAGCACCGCCGCGACGAGCGCCGGGTGCCGCGCGCTCAGGCCCGGATAGCGCGCGAGGTCCCAGCGCGAACCGATTCCATCCGAATGCAGCACGACGAGCGCGTTCGGCGGATACGGCACGTCGAATTGCTGCACGCGTCGCGCCCCGTGCCCGACGATGCCGCTGTGCGACACCAGATGCCGGTGCGAATCCTCCGTCCACACGCTCGCCGCGATGTTGCCGATGCCGGTGAACGCGACTTTCGCGCCGCCCGCCGACGCGGCGCTCGCAAGCACCGGCATGCGCGCGATGCCGACCGCCGCTCCGCGCGTCGGGCGCAAGGCATCGTTGGCGAGCTCCATGATGCGTTCGAGCGGCGCAACGCCGTGGCAGCCGAGCACGCGCGCCGCCTCGACCGCCGCGACGTTCGCGAGCGGACCGTGACCGAGGCCGTCGGCCACCAGCACGGTGAAGCCGTTTTCGCCCGCGCTACAGGACCACGCGTCGCCGCACACCGTCTCGCTCGGAAGCGGCAGGTTCACGACGCCGTAGGTCACGCGCGCATCGGTCAGCTTGGGGGCAGACGCGAGCGCACGGTTCCAGCAGACGACGCGCATCACCGTGCCCTGTTGCGGCCTGCTCCAGATATCGAGCTCGCCGGACAGACGCCGGATCGCGCCCATGCCGTTGCCGGGGCTGCCGGCCGTCGTGTAGCCGTCCTCGAAGCAGCGGTAAAGATCGTGGATGCCGGGGCCGCTATCGACGGACAGAACCTCGATGCCGTAACGGTCGCCTGCGTCCAAGAGCGGACGCACGAGCAGCTCGCCGCTGCCTGCATGCTTGAGAAGATTGGTGCCGCATTCGGTGACGACAATCGCGAGTTCGCCCGCGACTGTCTCGTTGAAACCGAGTCCGCGCGCCAGTTCGCCGATCGAGCGTCGCGCGAAGGCGATCTGGCTTGCCTCCGCGATCTCGTGGCGCTGTTGCGCGGCCATCGATTCCTTCAGAACGGTTTCCATTTCGTGATCGAGACGTGCGTACCTTCACCCGGCGCAGAGCGGATATCGAACTCGTCGCACAGGCGCTTCGCGCCGCCGAGACCCAGTCCCAGCCCGCTGCCGGACGTGTAGCCGTCCGAGAGCGCGCGGGCGATGTCGGGAATGCCGGGCCCGTTATCGACGAATTCGAGTTTGAGGCCACGGCGGCCATTGCGCTCGACGATCGTGCAGTGCACGTCGCCGCCGCCACCGTAGATGAGCGTGTTGCGTGCCAGTTCGCTCGCCGCCGTCACGAACTTGGTCTGGTCGATGAGGGACAAGCCTTGCGCCACCGCCTTCTCGCGCACGAACTGACGCAGCCGCACGATCTGCTCGTCCGAGCGGATCGGCAGCGTCTCGGCCGGAGAAGAGGCAGCGCGCGCTGCCGAGGAATCGAAGGTGATCATGGAATGGTTCGCTGGGCGGCCGTCAGACCGCGCCGCCCCCGGTAAGCAGCGCCATGCCCTTTTCCACATTGAGCGCCGTGCGCACGCCCGAAAGCGTGAGCCCGAGTTCCACGAGGGTGATCGCGACCGACGGCTGCATGCCGACGACGACCGTCTCCGCATCCAGCACGCGCGCCATGGCCGCCGTGTTGCCGATCATCCTGCCGATGAACGAATCCACCACGTCGAGCGACGAGATGTCGATCAGCACGCCCTTCGCGCCGTCTTTCACGATGCGGCTCGTCAGATCGTCCTGCAGCGCGAGCGCGAGGCGGTCGTGCATGTCCACTTGAATGGTGACGAGCAGCAGCTTGCCCATCGTGAGAATTGGAATGCGATCCATCGCTTGGGGCCCTGTTCAGTCGCGTTGCATGCGGTTGTCGATCTCGCGCGCCGTCATTCCGGCAGCGACGAATCGTGCAAGCCGCCCGCGCCGTTGCGCGCGGCGTTGTCCTGCGCGCCCGCCGCCGTCACGGACTTGCCGGTTCGCTGCAGCGCGACGATGAACGCCGCCGCGAGCGACGCTTTCGTCGTCACGTTCGACAGGTTCACGCCCAGATGCACGATGGTCTGCGCGATCTGCGGACGAATGCCGCTGATGATGCAGTCGGCGCCCATGAGCCGCGCCGCCGCGACCGTCTTGAGCAGATGCTGCGCGACGAGCGTATCGACGGTCGGCACGCCCGTGATGTCGATGATCGCAATGGCCGCGCCGGTTTCGACGATCTTCTGCAGCAGGTTCTCCATCACGACTTGCGTGCGCGCCGAATCCAGCGTGCCGATGAGCGGCAGCGCGAGAATGCCGTCCCACAGCTGCACGACCGGCGTCGACAATTCGAGCAGTTCCTGCTGCTGGCGCACGATCACTTGCTCGCGGCTCGCCTGAAACACTTCGGTGGTGTAGAGGCCGAGTTCGTCGAAAAGCGAGCTGACGGTCCACGTGAGATCGGCGAGCACGACCGGCTCGTTGGCGAGCTGTTGACGCAGACGCGCAACGAGCGGTTGCTTCAGCGAGAACACGAACATCGCGGTTTCGACTGGCGAAAAGCCCTGACGGGCGCGCTGCCCCGACATGTCCGCGAGAAACGCGCGCACTTCCTGCCAGTGCGACGCCTTGAAATCGACGCGATCGGAGGCATCGAGCGCACTCAGCAGCAACGAGATGAACTGTCCGAACTGGTTGCGCAACTCGGCTTCCCCGACGAGTCCGCGCCGCGACGCAATGGCGTGCTGCTGCGTGATCCATTCAGCGAGCAATTCCGCCTGATTCGAAGTAAAGAGTTGGGCGAGTCGCGTTCCGCCGACCATTTCCATGCCGAGATCCCTGTGCGAATGATGGTTTTTTATGGGCGCCAAAGCCCCGGATGTCGCCGTTTTTTGCGTTGAAAGCATCGGGCCGTGTATGTCGCGCCCGCCCCCGCGCAACGCAAAGGCGCTCGGAATGTAGCACGCCATCTCGAAATTCGACAGTGCGCTCCGCCTTGATTTGCAAGAGTTAACGCGATTCCTGCGAAGATTGATTGCGCGGCATCCGCAAGGCGGCAAAATGTGCCGGGCGTTCGATAGCGTATGGACAAAAGGCGGTCATAAGTCCTTGCCGCTTTTCACCGAATGTGCGATGCGGCGTATAGCGGCGGCATTATTTTTTTGTGCGCCAGCGGGTGCAATACTCGGTCGCACAACGCGATTCATCCTGCCGCCCGGAGCGCACATGGCCAAGACCCCTCATCCCGTCGACGAAGTGCTGCCCCTCGGACAGATGCTCGCCGTCGGCATACAGCACGTGCTCGTCATGTATGCAGGGGCCATCGCGGTGCCGCTGGTCATCGGCGCGGCGCTCAAGCTGCCGAAGGATCAGGTGGCCTTTCTCATCAGCTCGGACCTCTTTGCATGCGGCATCGTCACGCTGATCCAGTGCATCGGCATCTGGAAGTTTGGCATCCGGCTGCCCGTCATCATGGGCGTCAGCTTCGCGCCGGTCGGGCCGATGGTCGCCATGGCTTCGTCGGGCGCGGGACTGCCCGCCATCTTCGGCGCAACCATCGCCGCGGGCGTGTTCGCCATCGTCATCGCGCCGTTCTTCGGGCGGCTGATGCGTTTCTTTCCGCCTATCGTGACCGGCACGATCATCCTGACCATCGGCATGACGCTCTTTCCCGTCGCGATAAACTGGGCGGGCGGCGGACGTGGCGCGCCGCATTTCGGCGAACCGAAGAACCTGATGATCGCAAGCATCGTGCTGCTCGCCATTCTGCTTATCAACAAGTATCTGAAGGGCTTCGTCGCCAACATCTCGGTGCTGCTCGGCATGGCGATCGGCTTTCTCGTCGCGCTGCCGATGGGCCTCGTGAACTTCTCGGGCGTCGGGCGTGCCGCGTGGTTCGCGCCGGTGCGGCCGTTCGCGTTCGGCTTGCCGACCTTCGACATCGCCGCGATTGCGTCCTTGTGCCTCGTGATGATTGTCATCATGGTCGAATCGCTCGGCATGTTCCTCGCGCTCGGCGATCTCGCGATGCGCCCCGTCACGCGCGCCGATGCCACGCGCGGCCTTCGCACGGACGGACTCGGCACCGTGATCGGCGGCGTGTTCAATACGTTCCCGCATTCGTCGTTTTCACAGAACATCGGGCTCGTCGGCATTACCGGCGTGAAAAGCCGCTGGGTGGTCGCGGTATCGGGCGTTATCCTGATGCTGCTCGGGCTATTGCCGAAGCTCTCCAATCTCATTGCGTCGATACCGGTCGTCGTATTGGGCGGCGCGGGCATCGCGATGTTCGGCATGGTCGCGGCCACCGGCGTCAAGATCCTCAGCAAAGTGGATTATGAAAACAAGAACAACCTGCTCATCATTGCAATCAGCCTCGGCGTCGGCGTCATTCCGCTCGCCGCGCCGACATTCTTCGCGCAGATGCCCGCGTGGGCCGGCCCGCTCACGCACAGCGGCATTACGCTTGCCGCCATCTTCGCGATCTGTTTGAACGCGCTCTTCAATCGCGGAGAATCTGCGGACACCGTGCAGCGCGACATTGCAGCGGACATGCCGTTGAGTCTGCGGCAAACCGACGAAGCCCGCATGCGCCCGCGCGAATGACAAACCACTTGCATTGCAGCGACTCATGATCGAAGCACTATGCGTTTTGCTTGCGGCCGTTGCTTTGGCGTATCTCTCCGCGCTCGCCGCGCTGTATTGGCTGCAAGGGCGGCTCGTGTATCCGCTCGAAAACATTCAGGCTCTCGTCGATGCGACGCTCGAAGAGAGCACCGAAGTCATCACGCTGCAAACGCAAGACGGTCTCGAATTGAAAGCGCGTTATCGCGCGCCGCCCGACGCGCAAGCGCCGACCGTGCTGCTTTTTCACGGCAACGGAGAAGACCTGACGCAACGCGCGCACATTGCGCACGAGATGATCGAAGCCGGCTACGGCGTGTTGCTGGCCGAATATCGCGGCTATGGCGGCAATCCCGGCAAGCCGCACGAGGCCGGGCTTTATGCGGATGCGCGCGCCGCTTACGCCTACGCTCGCGCGCGTTCGCCATTGATCGTGCTGCACGGCTATTCGCTGGGATCGGGCGTAGCCGTGCAGCTCGCGAGCGAAGCGAGCGTGACCGCGCTGATACTGGAAGCGCCTTTTACCAGCATCGTGGATGTGGCGGCCGCGCGCTTCCCGTTCTTTCCGGTGCGCGCGCTCGCACGCGACCGCTATGACAACCTCTCGAAGATCGCTTCGATACGCGCGCCTATCCTGATCTACGGCGGAACGCGGGACTTCGTGGTGCCGCCTGTTCACTTTCAGCGTCTTTTCGAAGCAGCGCGCGGCGACAAACATCTGGCGATGATCGAGGACGCCGATCATCTCGATGCATGGCGCAACGGCGGGCGCACACACGTCATGCAATTTCTGGCCTCTCTAAGGGCGCGCGACCTGCAAAAAACCTCCGACGCAACTTGACCGGTCGTGCTTGAAAAAATCGGGCTTCGGACGGGAACCGCGTAGCATGTGCTTCGTCAGAACCAACTCACAAGGCGCGGCTGTCCCGCCCCGCATTCGTTATTTACCGATTGATATTCGGCTTTAAGGAAAGGAGCGGTCAATGTTTCAGTATCCCGGTCTCATCGCTTATCAAATGCCGTCGATCGCACGCGCCAATCTTCAGGCGTTCCTCAACGCGAGCGAGCGTTTCGCGAACGGCCTGCATGCGCTGACAGAACTGAATGTGCAGACGGTACGCACGGTCATCGAGGAAAGCAATTCGCTGCTGCGCACCGGCGACGATACGAGCCCCGGCGAAGTGTTGAGCTGGCAATCGGTGATGCTCGCGCAATTGCCGCAAAAAGCGGCTTCGTATGGACAGCATGTGCTGTCGATCATCACATCGACCGAGGCGGACATTCTCGGCGAAGTGCGCAGCCAGTACGAGCGCAACGGCATCACGCTGAAAGGCCTGTTCGATAGCGGCGAGCAAGCGGCTCAGGAGACGACGGAGTCGACGAGCCTCGTCGTGACCAATCTCGCGGAAACGACGAGCGAAGCGGCGGCGAACACGAGCGGCGTGATCCTCGACGCAAGCGGCGAAATCGCGAACGAAGCGGCCAGCGGCGAGTCCGCCGAAGAAACCAAGCAACTGGTCCTGCCCGCGGAAGAAGCGCAGAGCGCGCCGGTGAAGCCGCCGCGTTCGTCGTCGCGTCGTCAAGGCTAATCACCCGAGGCGGTCTTACTCGGCCGCCTTCTTCTTCGCACGCGGCTCCTTCAACATGACCCACGTGGGCGCATGGTCGCTCGCGTGCGGCTCGCCGCGCACCCACGTATCGACGCCCGCATCCTGAAGCCGGGGCGCAAGGTCCTTGCTGAGCAGGATGTGATCGATGCGCAGCCCCGAGTTCGTCTGCCAGTGCTGGCGGAAATAATCCCAGAACGTGTAGATGCGCTCATCGGGATGCTTCTTGCGCAGCGCATCCGTCCAGCCCTGCGCGAGCAGTTGCGCGTATGCCGCGCGGCTTTCCGGCTGAAGCAAAGCGTCCTTGAGCCATGAGCGCGTGTTGTAGATGTCTTCGTCGGTCGGCACGACGTTATAGTCGCCCGCCAGGATCACCGGGTGTCCGCTGTCGAAAAGCGTCTTCGCGTGGGCGTTGAAGCGCTCGAACCATGCGAGCTTGTAATCGAATTTCGGGCCCGGTTGCGGGTTGCCGTTGGGAAGATAAAGACAGCCGATCAGAATGCCATGCACCGCTGCTTCGATATAGCGGCTGTGCGTATCGTCTTCGTAGCCCGGCAAGCCGCGACGGCTCAGGACCGGCTCGGCGTCCTTCGCCAGTATCGCCACGCCGTTCCACGATGCCTGTCCGTGCCAGACCGCGCCATAACCGGCAGCCTGTATGGCGGAAATGGGGAACTGTGCGTCGGTGGCCTTGAGTTCCTGCAAGCAGACGACATCCGGCGCTTCGCGTTCGAGCCATGCGAGCAAGGCATCGAGACGCGAGCGTATGCCGTTGATGTTGAAGGTCGCGATTTTCATCCAGCGGTCTCCATCGGTCATGGCGCCTTAGCGCCGTCGATCGTACACGCATCGCAGGATGCGTGCCGCCACCGATGACCTTGGAGGATTGGAAGAAAATTCAGCTCATCGCGACCTACGACTGAACGCCCCAGCGCCGCACGGTCACGCGTTCGATGGTATCGAACACCAGGTGTTCGACCGCCAGCCCGATCACGATGACCGCTGCCAGCCCAGCGAACACGCGGTCCGTATAGAGTTCGTTGCGGTTCTGAAAGATGTACCAGCCGAGCCCGCCCCTGCCCGAACTCGCGCCGAACACGAGCTCCGCTGCAATCAGGGTGCGCCATGCGAAAGCCCAACCCACTCGCAAGCCGGCGAGAATGGAAGGCAACGCGGCGGGCACGAGAATCAGCACGACGTGCCGCAAGCCCGTGAGCCCGTAGTTGCGGCCGGTCATGCGCAGCGTCGACGGCACCGCCTGGAATCCCGCATACGTATTGAGCGCGAGCGGCCACAGCACCGAGTGCACGAGCACGAAAAGAAGACTGCCCGTGCCGAGCCCGAACCACAGCAACGCGAGCGGCAGCAACGCAATGGAGGGCAAGGGATTGAACATGGCAGTGAGCATCGAAAGAATGTCACGGCCGATGCGCGTCGATACCGCGAGCGATGTCAACGCGAACGCGAGCGCCGCGCCGAGCAGATAACCGCGCAGCAGCACGGACAGCGAGATCGCGGTCTTGGCGACCAACTCGCCGGTAACGATGCCCTGCACGAAGGCAACGCAGGTCGCGCTGAAGGTGGGCAAGAGCAAGTCGTTATCGACGAAGCGCGCGACGCCTTCCCACAACGCCATGAGCACGACCGCGATCATCAACTTGCGCAGCCACGCGCGGTCGAGAAGACGCGTCGCAAGCGGCAACGTCGCGTCGCGCTGCATAACATCGGCTGTGCGCGCGAATGTCGACGGATGCCGTTCGAACTCGGGACGCACCGGCGGTTCGATCAATTGCGGCGTGCTCATTGCGCGATCTCCTCTTCGAACAACAGACGATGGATACGCGCGACACTCTGTTGAAAGTCGCCTCGGCCCACGCTCTCCTGCGAATACTGGTGACTGTTCAATTCGGCGCGCACGCGGCCGGGATGCGGCGTCAACAGCAGAATGCGATTCCCGACGATCAGCGCCTCTTCGATGGAGTGCGTCACGAACAGCAACGTGAAGCGTTCATCGCTCCACAGCCGAAGCAGTTCTTCCTGCATGCGGCGGCGCGTGAGCGCATCGAGCGCGGCGAACGGCTCATCCATGAGAAGCACGCGCGGTTGCATGGCAAGCGCCCGCGCAATCGCGACGCGCTGCTTCATTCCGCCGGACAGCGTATGCGGATAAGCGTCGGCCACATGCGCAAGGCCGACCTTGTCGAGATAGTGAAGCGCCCGTTCACGGGCTTCTGCGCGGCCCAGCTTGCGCGCGACGCGCAACGGAAAGGCCACGTTTTGCAGGACCGTCTTCCAGGGCGGAAGCTGGTCGAACTCCTGAAACACGACAATGCGGTCCACGCCCGGTCCGCGCACGCGCTCGCCGTCGATCTCGATGCTGCCCGCCACCGGCTGAATGAAGCCCGCCACTGCCTTGAGCAAGGTGGACTTGCCGCAACCCGACGGTCCCAGCAGCACGAAGCGGTCGGCGCCATAGACATCGAAGCTGACGTCATGCGTCGCGCGCACGAGACGCTCGGGCGTGCGGTATTCGAGCGAGACATTGCGCGCGCTCAACAGCTTGGTGGTCGATAGAACGGCCTTGTTGCTTTCGACCGGATAAAGCACATGAGGATTGGCAGCCATGATCGCAGTGCAGAAACGCAAACCATCAAGATACCGGCGCGCGTTTCAGCGCCTAACCAATGATTGCGCATATCCAATGCACGATCGCGGATAAGGCGCGCAGTGAATCGCTCAACTTCCGTCGCGCGTGGCGGGGTCGCTAAAGAAGTAGTCTTGCCACGACTTCGGTTCGTTCTTGATGACGCCCACGCGATGCATGAACTGCGCGAGCGCGAAGGAGTTCTGCGGCGCGATCTTGAACTGCACCGAAGGGTCCGTGATGATCTTGACGAGCAAGGCGCGGTCGATCTTGGCCTGATTCACGCGCAGATAGATGTCCGCTGCTTCGTTCGGATGCTGCGTCACGTAGCGCGCGGCATCGGCTAAACCATCGACGAACGCGCGATACGTCTTCGGATTCGCGTTGCGGAACTTCTCGGTCGCATAAAGAACCGTTGCGGAACTGGGTCCGCCGAGCACGTCGTAGGAACTGAGAACGATGTGCGCCTTCGGATTGCCCGCCAACTCTTGCTGCTGAAACGGCGGATTGCCGAAGTGCGCGTTTATTTCCGTGCCGCCCGCGATGATCGCGGCCGCTGCATCGGGGTGCGGCACCGCTTGCGTCAGCTTGTCGAGGCGATCGTACTCTTTGTCGCCCCACTGCTTCGCGGCGGCATATTGCAGAATGCGCGACTGCACCGACACGCCCACCGCGGGCAACGCAATACGGTCCTTGTCCGTGAAGTCCGCGATGGTCTTCACGCGCGGATCATTCGATACGAGGTAATAAGGCAGATTGCCGAGCGAAGCGACGCCTTTCACGTTCTGGCGCCCGTGCGTGCGGTCCCAGATGGTCAGGAGCGGCCCGACGCCTGCCGCTGCAATATCCACCGAACCGGACAGCAGCGCGTCGTTGATGCTCGCGCCGCCGGAGAGCTTCGCCCAATCCACCTTGATATCGATGCCCTGCTTCTTGCCTTCCTGCTCGATGAACTTCTGGTCGCGCGCGACGTTCAAGAGCAAATAGACCACGCCATATTGCTCAGCAATGCGCAGGGTGCCCTCCGCAAAGGCGTTGCAAGTGCCACCGAGCGAGAGCGCCAAAGCGCAGACAAACGCGCGCAGCGCGCCCTTCCCTTTTCGAGAATGCATCGAAAAACCCCGTGTTTGTAGGACTATTTGTGTTTCGCTCAGAAAGGCGCATCGCCTTCGATGGTGGTCCGATACAGCTTGCGGCGCTGATCGTCCGGCGTGCCCGCCGCCAGATGCATGACCGAGCGGTTGTCCCAGAACACCATGTCGTGGTCGCGCCAAACATGCCGATAGACGAATTCGGGCCGCACGCTGTGCGCGAAGATTTCGTCGAGCAATGCGCGGCTTTCATCCTCCGGCATGTCGACGATGCGCGTGGTGAAGTGCTCGCTCACGAAGAGCGCCCGACGACCCGTCTCCGGATGCGTGCGCACGATCGGATGCACGACAGGCTTCACCTGCGCGATCTGCTCGGCTGTCAGATTCGGACGCCACGGACTGCGCTTTTGCAGTTCCGCATATTTCGCGAGATAGGTGTGCTCCGCGAAGCGTCCCTCGACCACGTTCTTCAGATGCGCGGGCAACGACTCCCACGCGAGATGCTGGTTCGCGAACAGCGTGTCGCCGCCTGTCGACGGGAGCTCTTGCGCATGAAGCATCGAGCCGAGGCTCGGCTTCTCTTTGTATGAGAGATCCGAGTGCCAGAAGTGGCCGGCGTCGCCGAGTCCGATAGGCTTGCCGTTCTCGATGATGTTCGACACTACGAGCACTTCGGGATAACCGGCCAGTCCGAACTGGTGCAGCACGTGAATCTGCAACGGCCCGAACCGCTTGCTGAATTCGACGTGTTGCGCGGGCGTGATGCGCTGTTCGCGGAACACGAGCACGTGATAGTCGAGGTGAGCGCGATGAATGCGCGTGAAATCCTCAGTGGACAAGGGTTGCGACAGGTCGAGCCCGATGACCTCTGCGCCCAGCGGGCCGTCGAACGGACGAATGACGATATGTTGCTCGACGGCCTCGGCAGCGTCGTGAGTCGGCGAAAGAATGGTCACGGTGTAATGAAAAGCGGCGGACAGACGAATAATCTACGCCCGGCGCGCACGCGCGGCAACGAACGATGCGCGATTTGGTTATCTGGCGCGATGCTAAGACCGCGAGAGCTCAGTCTTCGATTGCGTCGAAAGGCAATTCGACCTGTACCGGCGCGACCGGACCGCCGGCTTCGTCAGCGGACTCCAGCGCGCTCACGCGCACGCCGAGCAGGCGCAGCCTTTTGTCGAGCACGATGCGCTTCAGGCACTCGGTCGCTGCGCGACGAATCTCGGATGCATCGGCCGTGGCGACCGGAATCGTCAAGTCGCGCGTGACGGTGCGAAAGTCGTCGAAACGCAGCTTGATGCCGACGGTGCGCCCCACGTAACCTTTGCGCGCGAGATCGTCCGCCACGCGCTCGCACAGGCCCGTGAATTCCGCCGAGAGCGTGGCGCGGTCGTGTTTGGGATGCAGGTCGCGCTCGAAGGTGGTCTCGCGGCTCATGGACTTGGGCGTGGAACTCACGACCACAGGCCGCTCGTCTTGCCCTTGCGCGATGCGCGCGAGCCACGCCGCATAAGTCGGGCCAAAGTGCGATTGAAGAAGGCCGAGGTCGGCGGCCGCGATATCGCCCACGGTCACGATGCCGAGCGCGGCGAGCTTGTCATTCGCCTTGGGCCCGATGCCGTTCACCTTGCGCGCGGCCAGCGGCCAGATGCGCGTGGGCAGGTCGTTCATCGTAAGAATGGTGAGACCGTCGGGCTTGTCCAGTTCCGAGCCGATCTTCGCAAGCAGTTTGTTCGGCGCGATGCAGATGGAACACGTGAGGCCGGTCGCTTCGCGCACCGCGTCTTTCATGCGCTGACCAATGTCCGCGGAATCGCCGGGCATGTCGGTGACGTCAATATAGATTTCGTCGATGCCGCGATTTTCGATCTGCGTGGTGAATCCGGCAATCGCCGCTTTGAAGAGCCGCGAGTAATGCCGGTAAGACTCGAAATCCGTCGGAAGAAGAATGGCGTCGGGCGCGAGCTGGGCCGCTTTCATCATGCCCATTGCGGAGAACACGCCGAATTTGCGCGCTTCGTAAGTGGACGTCGTCACCACGCCGCGGCCCGCGTAGTCGCGCAATCGCTTGAAGCGTCGCGTGCCGTCCGCCAGCGTCTCGGGCGCGGCATTCCGGCCGCCTCCGACTACCACCGGCTCGCCGCGCAATTCCGGATAGCGCAGCAGCTCGACGGATGCGAAAAACGCATCCATGTCGAGATGCGCGATACGGCGCGGCGGCGTCTCTGAGGCGAACGAAGAAGGCAGTGAGGCGTCCATCGACGGCGAAAGGCGAGCGCAAACGCGCATCGGGCCGAAGTCGAAAATGGCTTACTGTACATTCATACAGTGATTTTCGCCAGCGGCCCTCCAGTGACGCTTCAGCGGCTACTCTGCCGCGCGCTTTTCCGCGAGTGCGCGGCGGCAGTCGTCGAAGACCTGTCTGACTACATCCGACTGGTAGTTGAGGTCTTCGCTGTCGAGAATCTCTTCGACGGCATCGCGCGCCCAGTCCGCCTCGAGGATGGCGCAATGACGCGCGGCAAGCTCGCGCGCAATGGCGGCGAGCTTCGCGACCGTCAGCCAGTCCGCGAGCCGTTCATGCCTGTCGAGCCACTTGTGCGCGGCCTGCACGTGGAAAGCCGCCGCCGGCCAGTCTCCGTTCAGATAGAACGCGCCCAGACTGCCGCATGTCAGCCAGCAGAGCAATTCGACGCGGTCCCGGGCACTCAGGGTACGAGGCACATCGTTCATGGCGGCGCTCACGAAGGACGTTTCGACGAGAGGTACGGCAGCGAATCCGCTGCGTTCCGTATGAAATCGCTATGAAACAAGATAGCACGGGATGGTGCGGCGCGGCAGTGGCTTGCAAGAAAGGCATCGTGTGCTGACGAACGCATGAATCGTGGTTAAGAATGCCCTGCCTCGCGACGAAGGAGCATGTCAAAGGCGGTAACTTAGACCGCGCAAGCATTGCGTGGCGCACCGGGATACCATGACGAGTCGAACCGCGCATGCCCGCTGCGGATCGGCGTCCTTCTTTCATCAGCTTCCGACCGCATGCCCCAACACAAGCAGACCGTTCGTCCCCTCGTCATCGCCGCAGTGATGGCCTCGATGGCCATGGTGGCGATCGAAGCCACCATCGTTTCGACCGCCATGCCGCAGATCGCTACGCAACTCGGCGGCCTCAATCTGTATAGCTGGGTGTTCTCGTCGTTCTTGCTGACGCAGACCGCGCTTACCGTCGTATTCGGCAAGCTTGCGGATCTTTACGGCCGCAAGCCCGCGATACTCGCCGGCATCGCCATTTTTCTCGTCGGGTCGATACTCGCGGGCTTTGCTTGGTCGATGCCCGCCATGATCGTTTTCCGCCTGATACAGGGCGTCGGCGCGGGCGCCATTTTGCCCGTCGCGCTGACGGTGGTCGGCGACCTTTACCCGGCACGGGAGCGCGGCAAAGTGCAAGGCTATCTGGCAAGCGTATGGGCCGTGTCCGCCGTGCTGGGGCCGATGGTCGGCGGCTTGCTCATCCGGCATCTCTCGTGGAGCTGGATCTTCTGGATCAACCTGCCGATCGGCGCGCTCGCCGCGCTGCTTTTCGTGCTCTTCCTGCACGAGGAGAAGCGCCATGAACGTCCGGCAATCGACCTTGCAGGCGCGTTGCTGTTCACGGCCGCCGTCGCTTCCCTGATGATGGCGCTCACCGATGCGAGCACCGAAAGCAGCGCGCGCGTCGGCGTGGAAGTGGCGATATGCATCGTGGCGAGCGTGCTCTTCGTCATGCAGGAAAAGCGCGCCGCCGATCCGATGATCTCGTTCGGCTTATGGGCGCATCGCCCGATCGCGGCGGGCAACGCCGCGACGCTGCTCGCGGGCATGGCCCTGATGGGCCTGACCACGTTCCTGCCGATGTACGTGCAAGGCGTCATGCATCGCTCGCCGGTCGAAGCGGGCCTCACGCTCACGATGATGATGATCGGCTGGCCCACCGGCGCCACTTTCACTTCACGCACCTTCAGCCGCATCGGGCTGCGCCGTTTGTTGATCGGCGGGACCGTCTTCATTCCGCTCGGCGCGATTCCGTTCGTGCTTCTGACGCCGCAGTCGAGTCCGGTATGGGCCGGCGTCGGCTCGGCGGTGATGGGCTTCGGCATGGGCATACTGAGCGTGTCGTGCCTGATCCTGATTCAGGAGATCGTCAAGCTGTCCGAGCGCGGGAGCGCCACTGCATCGAACCTCTTCGCCCGCAATCTCGGGAACACGCTCGGCGCGGCCGTCTTCGGCGCCGTGCAGAACTATGGACTGGCTCATGCGAGCGGCGTGCCGGCGGTCAGCGCGGATCAGTTGAAGCGCCTGTTATCCGCCGTGCCCGGCAACTTCGCGAGCCACGCGGAGATTCGTTTCGCATTACACCATGCGCTGCATCTGACCTTTACGTCGATGTTCGTGATCGCGCTGGGCGCGGTGATATCCATGCTGTTCATGCCCGCAGTAGACATCGGTCGGGCGCGTCCGGCGGTGGAGACGGTCGGCGCGAACGATGCACCGGAACACGTCGGCATCGACGCCTGATTCGGCGTCGATGCGTTGCAGGCCAGCGTCAATCCTGCGCCTGAAGGAGCGGGCTATCCTGCTTGTCTTTGGACACGCTGGCATCTCCGCTCTGGCTTCCCGACGCAGCGGATTCGTCCGCCGCGATGGTCTGCGTGTTCATGCCTTGTTGCGACGTGGGCGCGCCGGTATCGGGCTTATAGTGCGGCGCAGGACCATAGCCGCTTGCGAGCGCGTAGGGCGCGGCAAGCGAGGCCGCAACGAGAACAATGCCGGTGACTTTGCTGATCATGGTCGTACTCCTGAAGGTTTCAGATGTCCACTTCATCGGCCAATGCACTGCCCTGCCAGCATGCGACCTTCCGAAATGTGCACGCAGTCTACGTGCGTGACTCGACCGTGAAATCCCCCCAGAAGCGCGGATACGAATGGCGGAAGCGCCCTGAATGAAGCGCTTCGCGCACTCGCATCAGACGTTGTCTTCCACCGCGATCGCCACGGCGCCCGCATTGATCGTCAAACGCGTGCGCTTTTGCAAGGGGTTTTGCGGAGCCGTGCCGTCCGCGTTCAGCCCCTTCACCTTGTTGTAGATCGCGACGAACTGCGTAGGCGTGACTGTCGCCGATGCATAGCCGATAGCGTCGTGGTCCGCATACAGCATGTCCGGATTGTTCTGCCTGATGAACGCATCCAGTGCCGACGATGAAGTGATGAGCGATGCCAGCGGCATGCCGGCTACATAGTTCGTCGCATCCTGAAAGAAGGGGCGGCTGCTGACGCCCGCCGCCATGAGATCGACGAGCACCGGCGTGCCTGTCGCGGGATCAGGCACATCGCGGACGATGCCCGCCTGGAACGCGTGAAGATCGCCCGTGATGGCGATGAGATTCGTGATGCCTTGCGCCTTCACGAAGGACGTGAGGTCGGCCTTGTGCGATGGATAACCGTCCCATGCATCGCAATCCATCACGAAGACGAGGTTGTCGGGCGCAGGCGCGATCGAACGCAGGTCGAGCCACAGGCGATTCATCATCACCTCGTTGCCCCATACTTTCCAGATGGAGGTCGACGCTTTGAGCGTGTCTTTCCACCATTGCGTCTGCACCGGGCCGAGCATCGACGGAACGCGCCCCAGACGCTGTGTATCCGCTGCCTCGAACTGCGTGAGCACCTGTTGCGGCACCGCGTAGCGCGAGCCGATGAGATCGTTTCCGTTCACCGGATCATGTCCCAGCCTCTGCGCGACAGCCGCTTCGCTGACCACATGATCGTCGCGATAGAGCCGCTCGTCGGTCATGACGAGGTGAATCAGCGAGCCGAAGTGGAAGTCCCGGTAAATGCGAATATTGTCGTAGCTGGCGTTGTTGAGGTCGAACGACACATCGCCCCAATCCACCGGCAAGTATTCCGCCCACGCCTGATTCGCATTGCGGCGCCGCGCTGTCTGCTGCACGTTCGCGTTCGTGTACGTCTGGTGGTCTTGCCAGCAATCGTCCGAGAACTCGTGATCGTCCCAGATGGCGATCACAGGAAAGCGCGCATGTACGGTCTGCAAGCGCGCGTCGCCGCGATACGTGCGATAGAGCGTGCGGTAATCGGCGAGCGTGTTCGCATAGACGCCGCCGCCTGCTATTGCCACGCCATCGGGCAACGTGATCTGTGGATGCGCCGGCTCGGCGGCGTTCCTTTCGTTCGGACTACCGACGGTCTCGTAGATATAGTCGCCCAGATGCACGACGAAATCGAGGTCGGTTTCCGCTGCGAGCAGCGTAAGCGCCTGCCAGTGGTTCACGCTCCAGTTCTGGCAGACGAACCACGCGAAGCGCAGTTGCGCAAGCGATTCGGTGGCCGCCGCTGCGGTGCGTGTCGTGCCCGTCGCGCTGATGTCGCTTCCGGCAATGAAGCGGTAATAGTAGGTCGTCCTCGCGCTGAGACCCGTGACCTTGGCTCGCACCGTGAAGTCGTAGTCGGGAATGGCGCTGAGGGGCACGCTCGCCGCGAGTTGCGAGAAATCGGGAAGCGCCGAGACTTGCAATGTCAGCGCGATCGCCGTTTGCGAGGCGCTGCTGGCATTGGCGACGCAGCGTGTCCAGAACACGACGGACGTATCGCGCGGATCGCCGCTCGCGACGCCCTGCGCGAACGCATACACGCCCGAGGGCGGTGGCGTGGTGCCGCCGCCCGCGCTGCTGCCGCCCTCGTCATCGCTCGAATGATGACAGGCCGCGAGCGTGCCGGACGCCGCCGCAACGGTATAGAACATGGACAACGACATAAAGCGGCGACGATCCATGAAAGCCTCCAGGAAACAACGTGGCAGACAGGCCATGCGCGCTCGATGTGTCGACTTCGAATCCGACCGATAGCGGCTTACGGACGATGTGATGGCTTACACGCTACAAACAGCGGGTGTCAGTGTCAATACCGGATCGGTATAGAACGGTCGTTCTATCGAGCATCGCGCGGCGGAACGCTCCGCAAAGGAAACACGAGCCTTGCACAAAGCCATCCGATGGCGCCGCCGAGAAGCGTCTCCCATGCGCGCGCGGCGAGCAGCGGAATGGAATGGACGCCGCTCGCGGCCAGCGTCACGATGAGCGCAAAGGCGAAGGCCCCACATGCGATGTCGTAGCGGTCCGGCAAGGCCATCGCGTAGACGATCATCGCAATCGCAGCCATCGACCAGACGAGAAGCGGCGCATGTTCCGCAAGCGGCAAGCAAATGATTCCGATGGGCACGCCCACCAGCGTGCCATAAATACGCCTTCGCACACGGTCCGCCGTTCCCACTGCGGACGTCGCGACGACATAGACGCATGCCGTGATGGCCCACGCCGATTCGGCGAGCGCGAACGCCGCGTTGAGCAGCGCGACGGCGAGCGCGCCGCTCGCTGCTTGCAGACCCATGGCAAAAGCGGGCGACACTGCCTGCTTGCCATAGACCGGCTGTGATGCGAGCGCGGGCAGGACCACAGGATGTTCCGCACGCCCGCTCAAGAGACGCGGCCCGATGGCCGCCAGCATGGCGATCAGCAGGGCGACCACGATCGCCCACGTATCCATCGGCGCGAGCTTCATCACGTAGGCGGCCACCTGGCCGATATAGAACTGCGACCCGATGCCCGCGCCCGTCACGCCGAAGCGCTTCGCATAGCCCGCGAAAAAGGCCCCGGAGACGAGGATGAACTCGGCACCGCTGCGTCCGAGTCCGTCGAACCACGGCCCAAGCCATGCAAGGGAAAACGCGCCGCACGCGGCTGCCAAGCACAGCACCGCGAGGTCCCGGCTCGATTCGGGCCGCGTCGCGCGGGCCTCGGACACGCTCGCCCACAGCGCGAACGTCGCGGCGAGCGAACCGACCGACACACTTGCGGGCACGTCGCGCGTCACATCGTGCAAGGCGCCGATGGCTGCGGCAAGGCCATACGCCGTCACGAGCCGCAAGCCCTTGATGCGCCGATGCGTGCCGGGGTCCATGCGTTCGAACCACGCGGTCATTGCCAACAGGTAGCGAGCATTCATCGCGATTCACCTTGTGCGTCTAGCTACGCTTCTTCCGAGAGGGTCGTGCAACTGCCTTGGCTCGATCTGAATCCGTGTCGCGCGCGGCTGCTTCGGCGATGCATTCGGCAAGCTGCGCGGCTGCGTCGTGTTCGGCGCGCCGCGCACGCTCGACGAGACCGATCTCGCGATGAAACGTATCGTCGCCGAGATCGTGCGCCACCGTGCCTCGCGGCCAGGCACCAATGCCCGCCGACTTCGGCAGTAACGCGACACCCATGCCGCGTGCGACGAGTTGCGCGATGCCATGCAGTTCATCCGCCTCTATGGCCTCTCGCACCGCGATGCGCTTCTTGCGCAGGAAGACGTCCACTTGCCGGCCGCCGAACGAGCGCCGGTCGTATCGAATGAACGGCTCGTTCTCTAACAGCTCCCGCCATGTCGCGCGCTTCTTCGCGGCCGGCGCGAGCAACACGAACGGCTCCGCGATCAGCGTGCGCCAGCGCAGTTCCGCAGGCAATGAGAAGGGCGGGCGAATGATCACGGCCATGTCGGCTTCGGCGGCATCCACCTGTGCGAGCAGATTGAGCGAGACGCCCGGCACGAGACGTATGCGCCATGCGGGCATGTCGCGCCGGAACGCAGCGATGGCATCGGGCAACAACGCAGCATGCGCCGATGCGATAGCGCCTACCGAAAGCGTGCCACCCCGCCCTTCCTCGGCGCCGGGTTCGGCAAGACGCGCATAGAGTGCGATGAGTTCATCGGCGAGTTCGAGCGTGCGGCGCCCTGCTGCGTTCAGCGTCGCGGATCGGCCGGTGCGGTCGAAAAGCGCAAAGCCGAGATGCGCTTCGAGCCGCTGCATTTGCGCGCTCACCGCCGATTGCGTCAAGCCGATATGCGCCCCGGCGCCCGCAAAGGTGCCGTGGCGAGCGACCGCCATGAAAGTCCTCAATTCGCGCAGCATGTGATTGATCGATTTCGTTGTTGCTCAGACCCGCAATTTATCGTTTTTCATGGAAATCGTTCATGAATACACTAGCGGCATCTCTGGATCAACCCTCACGGACCTCTTGACCATGAACACCCCGCACGACGCCATGCCGCCGTTTCATCTCGCGTTTCCCGTTCACAGTCTTTCGGATGCGCGCGCGTTCTATGGCGAACTGCTCGGCTGCCCCGAGGGACGCAGTTCGGAAGACTGGGTGGATTTCAATTTCTACGGGCATCAGATCGTGGCGCACCTTGCGCCGGACGAAGTCGGTCATCGGTCGACGAGCGCGGTCGATGGCGACGCCGTGCCCGTGCGCCATTTCGGCGTGGTGCTGTCCATCCCGCAGTGGGAAGCGCTCGCAGAAAAGCTGAAGGCGGCGGGCACGCGCTTCATCATCGAGCCGCATATTCGCTTCAAGGGCGAAGTCGGCGAGCAGGCGACGATGTTCTTTCTCGACCCGTCGGGCAATGCGGTAGAAGTGAAGGCTTTCGCCAACATGGCGTCGCTGTTCGCGAAGTGACTTCCTGACCCTTCGCCCGCTCGCGCTGCAAATGAAAACGGGACGCCATCGGCGTCCCGTTTTTACATCATTCGAGCGTAATGCTTACGCTAATTGACCCGCTAATTGACCTGCTTACTGACCCGACCCGCTTGCGCTGACCGGTGCGCCGGGACCGCCCGGCGTTGCGGTGCCGCTCTGGCCCGTGGTCGAACCGCTGTTCGAAGACGAATGGCTGCTGTGAGACTTCTTCTTCGATTGCGAGTGCTTGTGCGACATTCCCGAGCCCTGCGTGGTGGTCTGCGCGTTGTCGCCTGCTTGCAGGCCCGTGGCCGAGCTCGGCGGATTGTCCTGCGCGAACGCGGATGCGCAAACGAGAGCGAATGCGCCGGCGGCGCAGGAGAGAGCGATACGTTTCATGTCGAATGACTCCTGTTGGCGGTTTGCGAATGCGATGGTTGCAGCTTGTTCTGCATGCTGGCCGTCGAGTGATGCAAGCGACGGCCGGTCGCAAGACCTTTGGAGCATGGGACGTGCCACGGTCTGACGATTCGCAAGCTGACGAAGCTGCATCACCGTGACAATCGACATGACAACGCGGCGCGCGTCACCACGCGCCGCGAATCGCATAACGCGTTCAGTGGCTCACTGGACCCGTCGCCTTGAGATCGGCATTCACCGCGCGCTGCGGATGAGCGGCCTGTTTGATGAGGAGCGCGACCGCGGAGACGAGCCCCGCGACCGCGATCACCGCGAAGATGCCGCCGAAGCTGAAATGCAGGCGCGTGAGTTCGGCAACGAGAAACGATCCGGCAATGCCGCCGAAGCGCCCGATGCCGAGCATCCACGCGACGCCCGTGCCGCGCCCTTGCGTCGGATAGAACGCGGCGGCGAGCGCGGGCATCGACGATTGCGCGGTGTTCATCAAGACGCCCGCAAGAAACACCACCAGCACGAGCAAGCCGACGTTGCCCACGGCCTGTCCGATGCAGTAGACGCTCACCGCCGTCAATGCGTAACACGCTGCAATCACGCGGTTCGCGTTGAACTTGTCCATTAGCACGCCAAGCAGCACCGCGCCGACGCCGCCGAGCGGAAACAGCGCGGAAATGAGCGTCGCGCGTTGCGGGCTCAAGCCGGACTCCTTGAGGAGAATCGGCATCCAGTTGATCGACGCATAAAAGATCACGAGGCCCATGAAATAGGCGAGCCACAGCATGATGGAGCCGACCACATAAGAACGCGACAACACCACGCTCATGCCGCTCTGACCCTGCACGGCAGGCGCGGCCTCGGTCATGAAGAAGGAGCCGGCGTGACGAGCATCGTCGGAGATGCGGGCAAGCGTCGCGCGAATCTTCTCGACGGGCTTCGACTTCGCCACCATATAGCGCACGGATTCCGGCAACGCGATGAGGAGCAGCACCGCAAGCGCGAGCGGCGCCACGCCGCCGAGGAACAGCACGCTGCGCCAGCCGAATTGCGGAATCATCCACGCCGCGAGGAAGCCGCCGAATGCAGCGCCCAGCGGAAAGCCGCAGAACATCAGGTTGATGACCGTGGCGCGACGGTTGTCGGGACAGAACTCGCTCATCATCGTGACGGCGTTCGGCATGGCCGCGCCGAGGCCGAGGCCGGTGATGAAGCGCAGCGTCGTCAAATGCTCGAGACTCGCGGAATACGCGGATGCAAAGCACGCGACGCCGAAGACGATCACCGACGACAGCAGCATCGCGCGGCGGCCGAGGCGGTCGGACAAGGGCCCAGAAAGCAGCGCGCCAGCGGCGAGGCCGAAAAGCGCCGCGCTCAGCACGGGCGCGAGCGCCGGCCGGCTGATGTGCCACTCGGTCACCAGCGACGGCGCGATAAAGCCGATGGCTGCCGTATCGAAGCCGTCGAGCAGCACGATGACGAAGCACATGCCGAAAATGAGCCACTGAAACGGCGAAAACCGGTGCTCGTTGATGAACGTCTGCACGTTCACGTTTGGACTTCTGCTCACTTCATTCCCTTCCGAAAGAGACGATGAATGTTCGCCATGCGAACAGCGATTCACATAGCGAACTATGCGTTTCGCGTGAGAATACGGAATCGCCCCATGTGCCGCAACGCGGGGTTACCCGGAATTGAAAGGTACGTGGCGGCCGACTCGTCGGATCGTATCTATGTCCGCGTGTCGCAGCGTTCCTACACTCTACAATCGATCTTCGATCGCGAACATTGCACGGGACATCGCATGAGCAAGATGGGAAGCGCGAGGCTGATCTATGTCATGGGGCCTTCCGGGGCGGGCAAGGATTCACTGCTGGCGTTCGCACGCGAACGCGTCGGCGCACGCGTGATGTTCGCGCATCGGTACATCACGCGCGCCATTGCCGAAGGCGAGAACCATATCGCGCTCACGCCCGACGAATTCGCCGCCCGCCTTTCCCACGGCCTCTTCGCGATGCATTGGGAAAGCCTCGGTCTGCGCTATGGCATCGGTATCGAACTCGATGCGTGGCTCGCACGCGGTGTCTCCGTCGTCGTCAACGGTTCGCGGCAGCACGCGCCGGAGGCGCTCATGCGTTACCCGGACGCATGCTTCGTCCATATCGATGCCGCGCCCGCCGTCCTGGCCGCGCGTCTTGCGAGGCGCGGACGCGAAGATGCGCGGCACATCGAGGCGCGGCTCGCACGCAGGCCCGCGTTCGAACTGCCGCGCCACGCGCGCGTGGTCCACATCGATAACTCCGGCTTGCTCGCAGACGCCGGCAGCGAGTTCTTGAGCATCGTCGGTCACGCTGGACCATAGCGCGCCGAATCGAAAGCATTTCGCGCACGCTTTTGAATCGGCCAAAACTCATTCGTGCAGTCACGCACGAAGGCGTCCAAATCCATACGTTACCGCCGAGGCCCCGCCTGCACGCTTTTACATGCGCCGATAAAATGACCGCATGTCCAAGTCCCAAGAGAACTCGCGGCGGCACGAGCCCGACTTGCCGCTTCACACCCCCAGCACTGCTTCGCTCGCTCTTGCAGCGGCTATCGCGATGGTCGCGTGGCTTGCCATCGCAGCGCAAACCGACCTGACCATCGCACGTTCGCTCGATCGCGGCCTGACCGTCATGGACGGTATTGCGCGCATGAGCAGTTACCTCACGAATCTGACGGTATTGCTCACGGCCATCTGCTTCACGTGTGTCGCCACGCGCGCTCAGGCACCCCTTGCACGCTTCTTTCGTCAGCCGACGGTCGTGACGGCAGTCGTCGTGTATATGGTTTTCGTCGGCATCGCGTATAACACGCTGCTGCGCTTCTTATGGACGCCATCGGGCTATCGCGCATTCGTCAACGAGTCGCTGCATACGGTGGTGCCCGCGCTGTCCGCGTTGTACTGGCTTTTGTTCGTGCCACGCTTTCATCTTTCGTGGCGGCGATGCGCGCTCTGGCTCGTCTATCCGCTGGGCTATCTCTTCGTGACGCTATGGCGCGGAAGCGAGTCGGAGTTCTATCCGTACTGGTTCATCGACGTGTCCGAGCTGGGTTACGAGCGCGTGTTTCTCAACGCGGCGATGTTGATCGTGGCCTTTCTCGTGCTGATGAGCGTCTTTCTCGTCATCAATCACCGGCGCGACGATTTGCGCGTGCCCGATCCGGAAGTCGACTCCGACGACGTATCCGATTCGGGCGCGCCGCATTGAACGACGCTTAGGCATCCTTGGTATCGAACATCAACAACTCGACGCCCGCCTGCGCGAAGTTGGACAGATCGCCGGCGGTTGCCTGGCCTTCCGGCGATTCGAGCGCGGAGCGGATCGCATCGAGCGAATCGAATTCGAGCACGGCGACGAGGTGATATGGCGATTCCCCTTGCGCCACCGCGACGGCTCCCGTGCTCAACTCATAACGCTTAAGGCCCGGTAGTTTTTTGGCGAGCGGAACATGCGTAGATGTGTAGTGTGCATCGAATGCCTGTTTGTCCGACGGCGTTTTATAGAGCGCAACCAGCTTGGCCATGTCGTGTCTCCTTGGTGCGGGGCTGCTTGAGGGAATGGGCTACTGCTTCTCCAACTGAAGATAGATGCGTTGCACGTTCTGCGGCTGCGCGGTCGTGTACAGCTTATAGCCGCTGAATGCGGGCAACTGCACTGCGTGCATTGCTTGAGTAAGACTCATGCCGCGCTTACAGGCTTGCTTCACGGATGCATCGAGTTCGCGCAAATACAGGCCTGTTTGCAGAATGGCGTCGCCGCGCAAAGGCGGACCGAACGCGGGCACGACGGTGTTCAGATCGAGCGCACGCACGCTTTCGAGCGCAGCGAGCCAGCCCGGTATCTGCTCGTTGCGTAGCTCGGGGATACGGCCATTCGAAACCAGACTGCCCGCGAACAGCACACCCGTTTCGGTATCGAGCACGGCCAGATCGCCCGGTGTGCTCGCGGGGCCGAAATGCAGCAATTGCAACTTGCGTCCGCCGTTCTCTATCTCAGTGGTTCCGTCGATGGTGCGGTCAGGCACGGTCACGCGCGAGCCCGCCATTTCATCTTCGCCGAGTGTCTTGCGCAAATTCGCAAGACAGATCGAGCAGCGATCACGGATGAGTTGCGCCGCGCGAACATGCGCGAGTATCGGCACATTCCGGTCGCGAAAGGCAGCCGCGCCGAAGACGAATTCCGGCGCTTGATGCGTGATGATCACGAGCGTCACCGGCAGAGGCGTCACCTTGCGGATGGCTTCGATCATCGCGCGGCCATAGCGATAAGACGGCCCCGTGTCGATCACCGTCACCCCGCTCTTTCCGACGATAAAGCCGTTATTCGCGACGATGCCATGATTCTCCGGCGCCACGGCGTCCCCCGTGCCGATGAACGCGTACACGCCCGACGCAATGCGCGTTGGCGCGGGCATGCCGGCGAGCGCGGCCATCGCCGGTCCGGCCAACGCACCGCATGCAATGACAAGCGCGGCGATGAGCAGCTTCGCGCAGCGCAGCGTCATTTCATTGCCGACGCTTGCCCGGCCGCTTGCGTCTGAATAGCGATCGCGCCTTCGAACTGCTTGTTCTTGGTGTCCTCTATATGCGCTTTCAACTCACCATTTCCGGTCGGCAGAAAGTAGAAGCGAAAATTCGGGTTCTCGCTGATCGAGAAGTTGACGTTCGCGGTCATCACCGGCTTATCCGCATACGTGACGGCGATTTTGCGAATGAAATAGGCCGTCGCATAGTTGCGCGTGATCTGGTTCATCGCCATGCCCGTGCGGTTCGGGTGCCGCACCATCACTTGCGCGAGTTGCGACTTGCCGACGACCGCCGTGCCCTCCGATTGCACGCGAACCGCGCCTGCCGCGCGTTCGGCTGCATCGTCGTCCTTGTCGGCCGGTGCCGAACAACCTCCTGATGCCTTCACGAAGCGCACGGCGCTATACAGGTGCCCGTCGTTTGTTTCGGCGATGGCGCGCATGAACGTATAGTCCTCCACGCGCACACGCGTTTCGATGCTCGCTAGTCCGGACTCGGGCGTGAATTCGAAATAGCCCGCGTACGGCTCGGGATTCTCGTCGATGAAAAGGTAGATCTTCTTGATGTAGTGCGCGGGACTTTGCGCGAACTGCGCGTTGATCCCGATAGGAACGACGGCGGCATCTGCCGCGCGTGCAGGAGCGTCGAGCGTGATGACGGCTTCGCCATGCGTATCGACCGTTCGTCCCTTGAAAGCGCCTTCCTTGAAATCGAGCCAGCGAGCGACCTTATTCGGGTCGTCGTCCGGCTGTGCCGCTTGAGCGAGCGATGCCATCAACGCAAGCAGCGCGAACAGTGCGCCGCGTGCGCGCATAGAGCCAGGCGTATCGGTCATCATGATGCCCTCCATGCTGCCTGTTACTGCTCCCATTCGAGTTCCGCATAAGCCGCAGTCACGTTGCGACGATGATAGATCTCGTAGAGCAGCCACTTGTCGCGCTGATCGAGGCCAACGGTATCGACGGCTTGTTGAATCGTCGCGCCGCGTTTGATGGCCTCGCGCACGCCACGCGCGAGTTCGGCAAGGTACTGCTCTTCTGCATCCAGTGACGGCTTCCACGGCGGATCGAGCGGACCATGTCCCGGCACGACATGTCGCGGATTCATCTGCTTAATGCGTGCGATGTCATCGAGCCAGCCGACGACACTGCCATCCACCACCGGAATGCAGCGCACGAAAAGCAGATCTCCGGTCCATAACGTGCCGCTCTTCTCATCGTATACCGTCAAGTCGTTGTTGGTATGCGCTGTTTGCCATGTGCGCAGCGTCAACGGGCGGTCGCCGAGATCGAGCGTTGCGCTGCCATCGACCGTTTGCGTCGGCCCGATGATTTCACTTCCTTCGGCGATGTCTCCAAGCTCCCGGTTAAGCGCGCGAAGATAATTCTCCGCCCGCGACGCCTCGGCTTGCGCGAGCTTCACGCTCCCCACGAATTGCGGATGATCGTCTTCGAACGCTGCATTGCCGAAGATGTGATCCGGGTGCATGTGCGTGTTGATGACATAGCAGACCGGCAGCGGCGTGACCTGCCGCACTGCTTGCCTCAGCGCGCGTCCCTCTGCGAGCGTGCCGCCCGTGTCGATCACCGCCACGCAGCGCGTGCCGACGATAAAGCCCACGTTCGCGATATCGCCCTTGTTCGCGCGTGTCGCAATGTCATCGTGAGCGCGATGCGCGTATTCGCCGGGCGCAATCACCTGCATGGAGAGCGGCGGCTCGGCGCGCGTCTGTCCGACAAGAAGCGCAAAGAGCGTCAACGTATGCCATGCGAATGAGAACGCCTTGATGCGTACTCGCGCCGAAACGCCCCCTATCCGCGCGATAGCTGCTTCGCCTCCCGGCGCAAGCGTAGTCGAGCAGCCGAGGCTCATGCGACGTTATCGGCTCGCACGCGGCACGTTCCCCGCCTTGACAGGCGCGCCCGCGGGCGGCGACAAGTTCTTGAGCGCGCCTTGATAAGCGATCGTTTCCTTCTGCAGCGGATGCGCGAAGTCGTTGCCCGCGCCCGGCACTTCCGTGCGAATCATGAGAAGGCCGCCGGGCACGTCGTCGGCGATCACGAATGTGTAGCGCTTGCCTGTGTACTGGGAGAAGCGTTCGGCATTGGGATCGTTCAGGTACGGCTGAATGACGACCTGACGCGCCATCACATGCTTACCGCCTCCGATTCCGAGCGCATCGCTCGATACGGATGTGATCGCCGGAGCCGCTGCCAATGCGAGACGAACGCGCTGCTGAAAATAGCGCCGCTGTCCGCCCGTCAACTGCTCCATCTCGGTAATGTCGTGCTCCAGAAAATAGATGATGACCGGATTGCAAGGCAGACCGCCGGGCACATTCACAGGACCGGTGCGGTCCGTCACGCGCGCATCGTTCTTGCTGTTGCCGGGACTCACGACGAGCACGCGCACCGTATCGCTGACTTTCGCGGGCGGGCCGGAATAGTCCACGGAGTAATCCAGTTCCGTCTGCGGCTCGACCCCGTTCATATGTGGCTGCAGGAACACCAGGCGTTCGGCGGGCGCAATGTCCGCGCCCGGCGCCGAAGCGGCCGGCGGTGCTGCCGCCAACGCGTTATAGGCCTGCGCCAGGCCGAGCGCGCATACGGTCATCACCGCGCGAAGAGTGACGGCAGGCGTTCTCATTGTGCTTGCGCGGGTTGCATCGGCTGCAGGGGCAGCAGTGGAACTTGATAGCTCGTCAATATCTGGTCGATCTTCGGCTGATTCGACGCAATCCAGTTATCGACCTTGTCGCGCCATGCTTTCTCTCCGTAGCGCACGCCCATGGAGATTTCGAAGTCGAAACGAATGCCGGGCTGCGGCGGGAACGGAACGAGTCTTACTTTGTTGTCCGAACGATTCACGAAGTATCCCGCGATCGGCCCCCAGACGAACGCAGCATCGACGTTGCCCTGCGACAGGTCGTGCTCGATCATCTCGCCGGGAAACGCCTCGGGATCGCCGCTTTGCCCTTGATACGACACCGCCTGCTCGATGAGGTTATTCCTGAGCAGCCAGTCCACTGCCGGGCTTTTGACGAAGATGCCCAGCCTCATTTTCTTGAGCTGATCCGGCGGCAGACTCATCAGATCAGCGGGCGTCTTGATGTTCGCGTATTCCGGGCGATTCGGAAAGACCATCGCGTACGTGGAATGCAGATACGGCCGCGTCGTCGCAGTCAGCTCATAACCCTTGGGTACGCCGATGATGAGATCGCACTTGTATTGCTCGGTATTCGGCACCTTGTCGCGCAGCGTATTCCTCACGAAGCCCATGCGCTGCGGAAAGAACGTGTATTCGAGCTTGTAGCCGAAATCACTCGCCATCTGGCTCGCGATTTTGTTCTCGAAGCCTTCGCCCTTCTCGTTCGAAAGCGGCATGTTGTTGGGATCGGCGCATACGCGCAGCACACCGTCGGCGCCGTCGTTGTTCGGCAGACTCGGCGGCGGGCCGCCTGCGCCCTGCGCGAACGCGGCGTCGGTCGAAAGCATCGCAAGCGCTGAAAGCAATACGGCGATCCGGCAGAACCGCACCGTACGACTGGCCTTACACTGAAACATGAAGCCTCCGGGAGTAGAAGCGGTCATTGCGCGCTGCTCACGATGCCTTCACTTCGCATCGATTGCTTGCAGGTCGCCCGGATTGATCTTGCCGTCGGACCGCCCCTTCAGGTAGGTGTAGAGATTCTCCCAATTCTTTTGCATCATCTGGCTTGCGCTGAAGTCGGGCATGCCCTTGTCGACGCGTCCGCCGAAGACCGTGCGATGGAATTCGTTCTTGTCGAGCGTCTTGAACGCGTCGACGAGAGAGGGACCGACCAGACCTTCCTGCTTCGCCCCGTGACACCGTTCGCACGCGAGCGCGCGCCAGGTACGCCATCCTTGCAGCGTATCGTTATCGACCTTGTTGCCGTCGACGACCTGGTACGCCACCGGCTTCATTTGCCCTGACGAGGTCTGAGCGAAAGGCGCGGATGACGCAACCAGCGCTATCGACAACACCAGGATGGTTCGGCCTATCATTCGCGTGTCTCCTTCAATATGTTTTTATGCAAAGGCCCTGCTTTGCGCGACGGCACGCATGCCGCCGCGCATTCCTGCTCACACCATGTCAACTCGGGACAGCGAAGATGAAGAGCGTGCCGCCAAGCGCCGTGTACTTCGCGAGTTCGCGGTAACCGCCCACCGCACCGAGGCCTTCCGTCGACTTCTCGAGGCCCGCCGCCATGCCGATGCCGGCCCAGCCGCCGATGCCCGAATACACGCCGACGTATTGCTTGCCCTGGTACTGATACGTGAACACGTTGCCGATGATGCCGGACGGCGTCTTGAACTTCCAAAGCTCCTTGCCGTCCTTGATGCGTACCGCCTTGATGTAGCCTTCGAGCGTGCCGTAGAACACGATGCCGCCTGCTGTGGCCAGCGCGCCGGACCACACCGAGAACCGCTCGGGCTTGGACCATGCGATCTTGCCCTTGGCCGCATCCCACGCGATGAAGTTGCCCATCGCGCCGTTCTCGTTGGGCCCCGGATACATCGAAAGCGTTGCGCCGACGAACGGCTGACCCGACACGTAATCGACCTGAAACGGTTCGTAGTCCATACAAACGTGATTGGTCGGAACGAGGAAGAGACTCGAGTTCGGATCATAGGCGGCAGGCTGCTGGTCTTTCGATCCGAGCGCGGCAGGACAAATGCCCTTCACGTTGTGGTCAGGACCCGCCTTTTGCGTCGAATAGCTCGCGTTGCGAATGGGCAGGCCGCTCTTGATATCGACGCTATCGGCCCAATTCACTGCCGGATCGTACTTCTGCGCGACGAGCAGTTCGCCGGTTTCGCGGTTCAGCGTGTAGCCGAAGCCGTTGCGGTCGAAGTGAACGATCGCGGGCACTCGCTTGCCGCCGATGTTCAGATCCGACAAGATCATTTCATTGACGCCGTCATAGTCCCATTCGTCGTGCGGCGTCATTTGATAGACCCACTTCGCTTTGCCGGTATTCAGGTCGCGCGCGAAGATCGACATCGACCATTTGTTGTCACCGGGCCGCTGGGTCGGGTTCCACGTGCCGGGGTTACCCGTGCCGTAGTAGACGAGATTGAGTTTCGGGTCCCATGCGTACCATCCCCATGTCGTGCCGCCGCCGTATTTCCATTGATCGCCTTGCCAGCTCTTGGTCGACGAGTCGGCGCCCACGGGCATCATCTTGCCGTCGGACCACGTCATGGTTTGCTGCGGGTCCAGCAACATCTCATCGTCGGGGCCCGTGCTATAGGCCTTCCACACTTCCTTGCCGTCCTTGATGTTGTACGCAACGAGACGGCCACGCACGCCGAATTCGCCACCGGATATGCCGGTCAGCACCTTGTCGCCGAATACGTGTGGCGCGTTGGTGTTCGTCTCGCCTTTCTTCGGATCGCCGTTCTGCGCGCTCCATACGACATCGCCGGTCTTGGCATCGAGCGCGACGAGTTTGGTATCGGCTTGCTGGAGGAAGATTTTGCCGTCGCCATAGGCGAGGCCTCGGTTGACTGTGTCGCAACACATCACGGAGATGACTTGCTGATCCTGCTTCGGCTGATATTGCCAGATGAACGTTTGGTCCTTTAGGTTGATCGCAATGACTTTGTTGGGAAACGGCGAATGAATATACATCGTGTCGCCGATGACGAGCGGCGATCCTTCGTGACCACGTAGCACACCGGTGGACATGGTCCAGGCGACCTGCAACTTGCCGACGTTGTTTTCGTTGATCTGCTTGAGCGTGCTATAGCGGTGATTCGAGTAATCGCCCGCTTGCGCTGCCCAATTCGAAGGATTCTTGATGAGGCTGTCGAGTTGCGGATCGGCCTGCGCCACATACGAATTCAGGCCTGCTGTCGCAACCACCGCCAGTCCAAGAACCAGGGTGCGTAAGTTCATGTCTCCTCCAGAATGGTGATGCCTCCGACCCAGGGATGACCACGCTACCGGCTTGCATCGTGCGCGCCTTCTCAATGCAGGTAACGAGCTACGCTGTGCCCGGTCATGGCCGAACGCATGCGTAGCGACGCCAATTGCATATTCCATGCCGGTTTAATGTGCTCGTTCGCGTACTGTGATGGCGCGGGAACGAAATGCTGTTCGCCTATGTTCGCGAGTAAGCGTGCGGTGTACCACGAGACATACTGTGTCAAATCCGCGAAATCACTGGCTTCTTTAACTTGGTTTGTGATGCGCCGCAGCAGTGTTTGCGTTTGCTTGTGTGCCTTTGACAAAGACGCGCATACTGAATCACTCACGCATTGTTGGAGACCTCGCCATGACTCAAGCCGAGAAGGTGTACTCCGATGCGGAAATCGCCGAGCGTCTTAGCGGTGTGCTCAAACACTGGTACTTCGAGGATGGATGGCTCAGGCGCAAGTTCCGCACGGAAGGCTGGAAGGGCACGCTGATGGTCGTCAATACGGTGGGCCATCTTGCGGAAGCGGCCTGGCATCATCCGGACCTTACCGTTTCTTATGCCTTCGTGATCGTGAAGCTCAAGACGCATTCGGCCAAGGGCATTACCGATAAGGACTTTGCGCTTGCTTCCAAGATCGAAGAAGTCGTGCAGTGGCGGCCCTCGCTCGAGGGAGGGCCTCTTACTGGGACGCCTTCCGACGATCAGCGGTTTCGGTATATCAAGTACGATTGATTTTTTCTTCTTCCTTTCGGGCCGCAGGGCGCTTGTTGTCGGGGAACTTGTTTTCGTGTCGGTCTATTAGTGTTGCCCCTCCCCGGGGCGGGGGTCACTTTCTTTGCTGCTGCAAAGAAAGTAACCAAAGAAAGCAGCTTTTGTGGGCCCGCAGCAGCGACAGTGTTGTCACTCCGCAGAAACACCTTGGCACTCAGTTTGAGACAACCTTGAATCACCTTCCACGCCCGCTGAACATTAACGTCCTCCGAGCCCCTTGGCTCGTTAACACCACACCCCGTTTAGCGCTTCTCGCTTGAAATCCCGAACCGTGCCGCGTGAGTTCGTTGAGGCGCGGATCTGCCAGCACTGAGTTCAATTGAGAAGCACGCCGACCGTTGCAAGCGCTCGGTGTTAACGAGCCAAAGGGCTCGGAGGACGTGGTGTTCAGCGGGCGTGGAGGGTGATTCAGGGTTGATTCAAACTGAGGGCCAATGACTTTCTGCGAAGTGACCACACTGTTGATGCTGCGGGCTAAAAAAGCTGCTTTCTTTGGTTACTTTCTTTGCATGGGACCAGAGTACGGCGCTAAAGCGCCTACTCTGGTCGACAGCCAAGAAAGTGACCCCCGCCCCGGGGAGGGGCAACGCTAATAGACCGACACGAATACAAGTTCCACGAAAAAGAAGAGCGACAAAGTTGGTACACCTTTTGCCTGAGGCATAAAAATTCCCGTACGAGCGAAAGCGAAAAGAAACCCATGCCCAAGTCCGCCCTATCGCCGCCCCAGGCGATCACCCTTTCGGCGGATGCCCGGCTGCATCTAGGCTTCATCGATCCGAACGGTTCGCTCGGCCGCGCTTTCGGGAGCGTGGGCCTCGTCATCGACGGACACGCCACCCGTATCACCGCGCGGCGCGCCCAACGCAAAGAGCGCATAGACGGCACAACGACGCAAGCGCAGCACGCGCGCATCGAAGCGTACCTCGCGCGACTCCACGCGGCGCTAGGCGTCACCCAACCGGTCGACATCGAAGTACACGAAACCCCGCGCGCCCATACGGGGCTAGGCTCCGGCACGCAACTGGCGCTGGCGCTCGGCACCGCGTTCGCCCGCGTGACCGGGCACGCACTGACCACAGCGGATATCGCACGCCTGCTCGGACGCGGCGCGCGTTCGGGCATCGGCATACACGGCTTCGATCACGGCGGCCTGATCGTCGATGGCGGACGCAGCACCGCGCACAGCGACAACGCAACGCTTCCGCCACTGCTCGCGCGTCAGCGTTTCCCCGATGCCTGGCGCGTGCTGCTCATCGACGACGCATCGCGCGAAGGGCTGCACGGCGAAGCCGAAAAGCGCGGCCTCGCCTCGCTTGCGCCCTTTCCCGCCCCGCTCGCCGCTCATCTTTCGCATCTCGTGTTGATGCGCCTCCTGCCCGCCGTCGCCGAATGCGACTTCGAACCGTTCGCCGACGCCATCAGCGACATGCAGCAGACCATCGGCGAATACTTCGCGCCCGCGCAAGGCGGCGTATTCGCGAGTCCCGCCGTGGCGCGCGCGCTGCAAGCGGTCGCGGCAGAACAGAAGGCCGGCATCGGTCAGACGTCGTGGGGGCCGGTGGGCTTCGCATTCGTCGCAAGCGCGCTGCAGGCCGAGCGCGCGCTCGCAACGGCGCAACGCGCGGCGCCGCACGCATCGCTCAGCTTCTCCATCGTCGCGGCCCGCAATCACGGCGCGACGTGGCGCGCAGCCTGTCCGCGCGAATCAGGCGCGGATGCTGCGTGAATCGCCCCGCAACGCATCATTATCCTCACCGACCGAGCCCAGACCATGCCCGATGCCGCCGAAAGACCTTACGTGCTGCACATGTTCACGAGCACGCCGCAAATGAGCCCGTTCGATGTGAACATGGCCGCAGACGCCGGCTATCAGATCGTCGTGCCGTACTGCAACGTCGATGAAGGCAGCGTCGTGCAGCTCACTCAGGACGCCATCTTTTCGCGCGGTCCCAAAGGCGTGTCGCGCACGGGCATCTTTCTCGGCGGCCGCGACGTCATGCTCGCCGCCGACATGCTCGAACGCGCGCGCAACGCGATGGTGCCGCCCTTCGAAGTCTCCGTCTTCGCCGATCCGAGCGGCGCGTACACGACCGCCGCCGCGCTCGTCGCGCTCGCGGAGAAGCATCTGAAGGCGTCGCATCAGGTCGGGTTCGACGGCAAGCGCGTATTGATTCTCGGCGGCACGGGCGCGGTAGGACGCGTGGCCGCCGCGATGACCGCATCGCTCGGCGCGGACGTCGTCGTCGCGAGCCATTCGAGTCAGTCGCGCGCCACGCAAGTCAGCGACGAGATCAACCGGCGTTTCGATATCGCGACAACGGGCGTCGCGACCGGTACGACGGAGCAATTGCATCGGGAACTCGCGCGAGCGGAGATCGTGTTCGCCACCGCCGCTGCGGGCGTGCAAGTGATGAACGCCGCCGATATCGCGCAGGCGAAGCATCTGCTGATTGCCGCCGACGTGAACGCCGTGCCGCCGGAAGGCATCGCCGGGGTCAACGTCATGGACGACGGCAAGCCGCTTGCCGGCGCGGCGCGCACGGATGCCATAGGCATCGGCGCGCTTGCCATCGGCAACGTGAAGTATCAGGCCGAGCACCGCTTGTTCGTGCGCATGCGAACCGGCGGCAAGCCGGTGTATCTGGGTTTTCCCGAAGCATTCGACGAAGCCCGCGCCATCGTCGCGGGACAGGGCGCGTGATGAACGCGCGCGCGCCGCGCGTCGCCGTCGCCGGACTGTCGGCGCGCATGCTCGCGCAGTCGGCCGCGCGCGCGGGCTTGAACGTCGTCGCGCTGGACATATTCGGCGACCGCGACACGCGCACGCACGCAGGCATGTGGTTCGACATCGGCGGCGAAGGCTTGTCGATCGACCGCGCGCGTCTCTACGATGCGCTGCAACGCGTGGCACGCCTGCCTCGCATGCTGGGGCTCGTCGTGACGAGCGGGCTGGAGCCGCTCGCCATCGAACTGAGCCGCGCGCCGGGCGTGCCGCGTTTCATCGGCAATGGCGCGCAGTCGGCGGCCGTGCGCGATCCGCGGCGCTTCTTCGCGTTGCTCGACGACGCGCATATCGCCCATCCCGATGTGCGCTTCACGCGCCCCGCCGATGCGCGAGACTGGCTCATCAAGCGAAGCGACGGCTGCGGCGGCACGCACATCGAATGGGCGCGCGAACTCGACGAAACGCCGCCCGGAGCCTATTTTCAGCGGCTGTCGCGAGGCTGCCCGATGTCCGCGCTCTTCGTCGCAGCGCAGCGCGAGGCCGTGGTCATCGGCTTCGCGGAGCAGACCACGGTGAGCGCGCATCGTCTGCCGTTCATTCACGCAGGGTCGCTCGGTCCCGTGACCTTGCCGCGCGATACGGCTTTGCGCATCGTCGATGCGATCGAAACGATCGTATGGCGAACGGATCTCACGGGTCTTGGCAGCCTCGACTTTCTGCTCGACAACGACACGTTCCAGGTGCTCGAAATCAACACGCGCCCCTCATCGACGATGGCGCTGTACGAAGCAGCATGGCCCGACGCGTGGCCGCGCGGTTTGATCGGCGCGCATCTGGATGCGTGCCTCGACGGCGAGTTGCCGCACACCGACACGGCGCTCAAGCGACCACCGCTGATCGCGGGGCAGCGCGTGGTGTTTGCACCGCACGGCTTCGTCGCATCTGAGGCATTCAGCGATGCCTGCTTTGCCGATCCCGCGTGCCACGACATACCGCTTCCCGGCGCGCGCATCGAGGCGTGCATGCCTGTCTGTACGATGATGACGACCGCGCCCGAACCCGACTTGCTGCGCGCGTCGCTGGATAGCGAATGCGCGCGCATCTTGCAACGCATCAAAAGCGATTAGGTCCCATGACACTGACTTCTCCCCTCCCCGCCGGATTGAGCGTCAACGCGATGAGCGAGCCGCTCGTCGCGCAGCTAATCGAACGCAGCGAAGAGCTTCGCGTCGGCATCACGCGCACGCCTGCGGGCACGACCATCGTGGATGCAGGCGTCGATGCAGCGGGTAGCGCGGATGCCGGCATTCTCATCGCGCGAATCTGCATGGGCGGGCTCGGACACGTTGCGCGCCGCATGGCGTTCGAAGCCGCTCCGCTCTGGCCCGTCTTTATCGAAGTGCATACGTCGAATCCGGTGCTCGCCTGCCTCGGAAGCCAGTACGCGGGCTGGAGTCTCTCCGCGACCAAAGAGGAAACGGGCGGCAAGAAGTTCTTCTCGCTAGGCTCGGGCCCTGCGCGCGCGCTTGCGTGCAAGGAGCCGCTCTTCGATGAACTCGGCTATCGCGACAAACACGAACGCGGCGCGCTCGTCATGGAAGTGAATCGCCTGCCGCCGCAAGTGGTCATCGACAAGGTGATCGACGACTGCGGCCTCGCGCCCGACAAGCTCGTCATCGCGGTGACGCCGACACATTCTGTCGCGGGCACGGTGCAGGTCGTGGCGCGCGTCGTGGAAGTTGCGCTGCACAAGACGCACGTGCTGGGCGTGGACTTGAGCGAGATCGTAGAAGCGAGCGGCAGCGCGCCTTTGCCGCCGCCCGCGCCCGACGACACGCAGGCAATGGGCCGTACCAACGACGCCATCCTCTACGGCGGCCGCGTGCATCTCACAGTCAAGAGCGATGCAGCCGCACGACGGCTCGCGGCCGAGTTGCCGTCTTCGAACGCGCGGGACTACGGCAAGCCTTTCGCCGAAATCTTCAAGTCATTTAACTACGACTTCTATCAGATCGACGCCGCGCTCTTCGCGCCCGCCGAAGCGTGGGTGTCGAGTCTCGAAAGCGGCGCGACGTATCACGGCGGCAAGCTCGACCACGCGTTGCTTCACGCGCAATGGCACGTCACGCAGGAAACGCCATGACGCGCATCGCGATCATGACCGACGAGACCGGCTGGCACACGAGCCGTCTGAAGAAAGCGTTCCGCGCGCGCGGCGTCGAGGCGCGTTGTGTCGATCTCGCGGATTGCCGCATCGATACGACGTGGCCTCCGCATGGCCTCGCCATTCCCGGCTTCGGCCACGCGCTGCCGGATGCGGTGTTCGTGCGCGGCATCGCGGGCGGCACATTCGAACAGGTGACGCTGCGGCTCGGCATCCTGCATGCGCTGCGCGAAAGCGGCGTGCCGGTCTATAACGACGCCCGCGCCATCGAACGCAGCGTCGACAAGTCGATGACGAGCTTTCTGCTCAACCGCTTCGGCGTGCCGACGCCCGCGACATGGGCCGGCGAATCGCCCGCATTCGCCAAGCGCGTGCTGATGCGCGAAGCGGCGGCGGGCCGCAAGCTCGTGATGAAGCCGCTCTTCGGCTCGCAAGGCAAAGGCTTGCGGCGGCTCGGCGACGACGCACGCGAAACGTTGCCATCGCTCGAAGACTTCAATGGCGTGGCGTATCTACAGCGTTATGTCGATGCCGGGCATCCCGGCTTCGACTGGCGCGTGCTCGTGATCGGCACGCGGGCGGTCGCGGCGATGAAGCGCGTGGGCGGCGACGACTGGATTCACAACTTCGCGCGTGGCGCGCGTTGCGAGCCGGCCGACCTTACGCCCTCGCTCGCCGATACTGCGGTGCGGGCGAGCCACGCGCTCGGCCTGGACTATGCGGGCGTCGATCTGATCGCAGCCGAAGGACGGCCGCTCGTGCTCGAAGTGAACGGCGTGGCAGCGTGGCGCGGGTTGCAGTCGGTGACGCCGCTCGATATCGCCGCGTTGCTTGCCGATGATCTGCTCGACCGGAAGCTCGCTCTGTCGCAGCGCACGCTCGCATTGGCAAGCGGCGATGCCCGCGCCTGATCCGATCCACGCGCGCGAAGCGTTCATGCGCGCCTGCGCGCTCGATGTGGAGACGCGCAAGCCCGGCAACGTAAGCATCGCGAGCGCGGGTCACGGCATGACAGCGGCGCAGTTCATCGAGAGCGCGGAAATGGCGGCGGCGGGACTCTTCGTCGCGAGCGCAAGCGTCGGCATGCGCCTTCTCGACGCCGTGCGCCGTACTTCCGACGCAGTCGGCTGCAACACGAATCTCGGCATCGTGCTGCTCGCCGCGCCGTTGTGCGCTGCACTCGAACGCCTGCCGCGCGACCATCCGATCGACATCGAGCATTGGCATGCCGCCACAGAAGCGACGCTTGCATCGCTCGATCTCGACGATGCCCGTCTCGCCTATCGTGCGATCGCGCTCGCCAATCCCGGCGGCCTCGGCGAAGCACGCGAGCAATCCGTGCATGCGCCGCCGACCGTGGACTTGCGCGCCGCGATGACGCTCGCCGCGAACCGCGACAGCATCGCGCGGCAATACGCGAACGGTTTCGCCGACGTGTTCGGCGCGGGCCTCGATGCGGCGAAAGACGCGGGCATCGCGAATCCACACGCGGCCATGCTCGATACGTTCCTCACGTTCCTCTCGCTCTGGCCGGACTCGCACATTGTGCGCAAGCACGGCGCGGCGGCGGCGCAAAGTGTCACGCGAGATGCAGCCGTTCAACGCGGGAACTGGCACGGAGCGGGACGTCCTTCGCACGCGCCGGCGCTCGACGCATGGGACGCCGAACTCAAGGCGCAACGCATCAACCCGGGAACGAGCGCGGACCTCGCCGTGGCGACGCTTTTCGTCGCGCTCGTGACCGCATGAATCAGTCGATGCGCGCGTCGCCATACCGGGAAATTGGCACGGTTCATGTTTAGGACGTACGCGGTTATGCCGCCCTCTGTGCAGCCGTTTGCATCGAGGATGTGTTGCGCGGTCTTCGGGTAATCGACCGTGGCCGCCTGAGCCCTGGAGCAAGTCGATCGTCCCAAGAACCCTTCACTGGAGGAACAGCATGGCCAAGATCAACCGCGTCCTGATAGGCGAGTCGCTCGTTGGCGACGGCAACGAGGTCGCTCATATCGACTTGATCATCGGACCGCGAGGCTCCGCTGCGGAGACCGCGTTCTGCCACGCGCTCACGAACAACAAGGACGGCTTCACGTCGCTCTTGGCCGTGGTCGCGCCCAATCTCATCACCAAGCCCAATACGATTCTCTTCAACAAGGTCACCATCAAGGGCGCAAAGCAGGCCGTGCAGATGTTCGGGCCGGCGCAGCATGCGGTGGCACTCGCGGTCGCCGACAGCGTGGAAGACGGCACGATTCCGGCCGACGAAGCCGACGACCTCTTTATCTGTGTCGGTGTGTTCATTCACTGGGAAGCAACCGACGACAAGAAGATTCAGGAGTTCAACTATCAGGCGACGAAAGAAGCCATTCAGCGCGCGGTAGCGGGCGAGCCGAAGGCATCCGAAGTGGTGTCGAGGAAGTCATCGGTCGCGCATCCGTTCGCGGCGGCCTGATCGTCAATATGCCGTCGAGAATGCGGCCGGCGTCGCCGTTGCGCGCCGGCCGCATGTCATCGACCACGATACGAGGTTCATCGAATGACTCCACGTTGCAGCGCGCTTAGCGTGTTTAGCGTGTTCGTCGCCCTGGCGTTCGTGTGCCCGCTGTCGTTCGCGGCCGCAGGCGTGCCGGCGCAAGGCCACGACTATCCGACCGAAGGCCGCGTGGAATACGTGCTCGCCTGCATGGACGACAACGGGCATGACTTCGTGAACGTCTACAAGTGCTCGTGCGCCATCGACAAGATCGCGCAAGTGCTCACCTATGACGACTTCGTGGAGCAATCGACGTTTTCGAAATACGCCGCGCTCGGCGGCGAAGGCGGCGCAGAGTTTCGCGTCGATCGCGCGAAGGCGCAGACGAAGAAGTATCGCGAGTTGCAGCGCGAAGCATTCAGGGCGTGCGGACTCGTGAAGCCCGCAGCGGCCGCGAAATAACGCTGCACGCAAGGCTTATTGCGGCACGTAGCCCAGGCCGATCCAGCCGAGCCCGCCTTGCATGGACGGCGCGCGCCGCCGCTCGATCACGACGCCGACCGCATCGACATCGTCGAACTTCGCGGGCTTCGCGAGCGACACCCTCACCCAATGCGCCCCGAACCGCGCGATGACGAGTTGTGCGATGTGCTCGGCCAGCGCCTCCAATAGCTGAACGCGATGCGACGCAAGCAGCGCGTGAACGGCTTCGCGCACCGCAGCGTAGTTGACCGTGTCCTCGATACGATCCGTCGTGCATGCCCGCAGCGACGGCACGCCGATCGCGAGACTCATGCGCACGGGCTGCGCGATGTGCAGCTCGCTCTTGTCGATGCCGATCACCGTCTGCCCTGTCAGTCCCTCGATAAAAACGATATCCATCGGCGGGTTTTCCTCGGCAGCGCGCGGCGCCATGTCGCGAACGGCTTCGCGGATCGGATCGAATCGGCCCATGTGCGTGTCGCCGCGCGAGCGGCCCGGTGAGTGATGAAAGCGTCAAACGCGGGTGATTCGACGAGAAAAGCAAAAACCGCGCGCAGCGCCAAACTCTATGCGACTACTTATTGAACCGGCGCGCCATCGGATGTAGAGTTTTTGGGAACCGGGCCAGAGCGGGGCGGAAATCCTGACCGAAACGCACGCCCGGCCACGAGGCGCGCACGCGAACGGCTACAGCACGACGGCAACGAAAGTGCCGCGGAGGCCGCGGCGCCCGCGGAAACACAACAGATTCGGCGTCGGACGCAACGCGCGGCTCATGCGCGAACGCAACGAAAAACGCCACGGAGACACGGCCCCATGTCGTCGCTTGCTGACGTAGACACGCATGTCCGGGAAGTGCTGAACATCGTCAATAACCCGCTCGCCACGCGGCGCGCGAGCGATTCCGTCGCGCAATCGTGGATGCGTTGCCTCACCGAGTTCCACCTCGACCCGGCGCGCTTCGTGATGCCGCCCGTGCTGACATCGCGCGAACTCACCGAGCGCCGCGAAGCGGCGAGCGATCTCATCGCGTGCTCCAAGTTGGAAATGACGACGCTGTATCAGCAACTTGCCGATCCTGAACTTGCAGTCGTGCTCGTCGATGCGGACGGCGTGATCGTGCATCAGGTGTCCTCGGTGCCGTTCGGCGAGGCCGTCGCTGCCGACGGCCTGCGCGTGGGCGCGCTGTGGAGCGAGCGCGAAGCCGGCACCAACGGCATGGGCACGTGCCTGATCGAGCGCGACTGCATTGCCGTGTGCCAGCACGAGCACTTTTATCCGCGCTATACGTCGCTCACCTGCTCCGCCGCGCCGATCTTCGACGAACGCGGCACGATCGCCGGCGTGCTCGATGTCACGAGCCGCTCGAAGCTCTTGCAGCAGCATTCGCTGGTGCTCGTCGGCATGTCGCGGCAGATGATAGAAAATCGTCTGATCGATGCGCGCTACCGGCACGCGAACATGATCCACTTCCATAGCCGGCCGGAATTCGTCGGCACGCTGCACGCGGGCAAGCTCGCGGTCAGCGACGACGGCGTGGTGCTGGCCGCGAGCCGCAGCGCGCTCTTTCAGCTCGATCTGCGCACGCCCGCGGAACTGTGCGGCAAGCGCATCGAAGAGGCGTTCAACGCGTCGCTCGACGACATGATCGCGCGCAGCATACGCGGCTCGTTTCATCCGGTCACGGTGTATAGCGCGAAGGCGAACAGCCGCTTCTTTCTCACCGCGCAGACGCCGCGCGAAGCGGCAGGCGGCGCGACGCGCATACTGATGAACGACTCCGCGTTGACGACAAGCACGCGTGTCAAGCCGGCGCGCAAGGAGTCGCGCGAGAATGCGGTTGCGGGCGCAGGCCGTCTCGACAAGCTCTCGCATCTGGAATTCGGCGATCCGCGCATGGCCTCGCAGATTCAGCTTGCCGCACGCGTGATTCAACGCAAGATACCGATCATCCTGCGCGGGCAAACGGGCACCGGCAAAGAAGTCTTCGCCAATGCGCTGCACAGCATCAGCCCGAACGGAGCGGGCGCGTTCGTCGCGGTGAATTGCGCGTCGCTGCCGGAGAATCTCATCGAAAGCGAGTTGTTCGGTTACCGCGCGGGCGCATTCACCGGCGCGCAGCGTGAAGGACGGCGCGGCAAGATCGTGCAGGCGAACGGCGGCACGCTCTTCCTCGATGAGATCGGCGACATGCCGCTCACGCTGCAGGCGCGGCTGCTGCGCGTGCTCGAAGAACACGAAGTCACGCCGCTCGGCGCGGAAACGACCGTGAAGGTGGACTTCCAACTCATTAGCGCGAGTCACCGCAATCTCGCGGAGCTCGTGCAGACAGGCCTCTTTCGCGAAGACCTGTATTACCGGCTCAACGGCATCGAGATCAACTTGCCGCCGCTGCGCGAACGCGCCGATGCGCTCGCGCTCATCGGCCATATTCTCGAAACCGAATCCAACGATCCACCCGCGCTGAGCGCCGAAGCACGACAGGCTTTGCTGAGTTATTCGTGGCCCGGCAATATCCGTCAATTGCGGCACGTCCTGCAAATGGCGATCGCGCTCTGCGACGGTCCCGAGATTCGCTGCGCGCATCTGCCGCCCGAGATCGTGAACGGCGCGCGTGCCGTGAGCGCGACGAGTGGGTCCACGGCAAGCGCCACGTCGCCACTGCCGCATCTCACCGACGACGCCGACACGTCCGCGCTCAACGCAATACAGGTGAGGGAACGCGAGACCGTGTTGATGCTGCTCGACGAACATCGCTGGAACGTGAGCAACGTCGCGAAGGTGCTCGGCATCAGCCGGAACACGTTGTATCGCAAGATGCATCGGCTGCACATCAGGCTGTCGCACGATTCGGCCACGCCGGATCACGCATGACGCAGCCCGCGCCCGCTCGCCGGCTCGACGAGTTCAAGCCCGACGCGCGCTTCGCGTGGTGCGTGACCGGTTCGGGGCACATGATCGAAGAATCGCTCGAACTCGCTTTGCGCCTGCCGCGCTGCGATCTTTTCCTGTCACGCGCGGGCGAAGAAGTGCTGCCGCTCTATGGCTGGCCTATCCGTAAGCTGCGCGAGCACTTCAAGGTCTTTCGCGACAACAGCGCGAGCAGCGTACCCGTGGGCATGATCTATCACGGCGAATATCACACCGTCGTGATTGCGCCAGCAACCAGCAACACGGTGGCGAAGTGCGCGCTCGGCATCTCCGACACATTGCCCACCAATCTCTTTGCGCAAGCCGGCAAGCAATGCGTGCCGGGCATCGTTTTCGCATGCGATACGGCGCCGAGCGTCATCACGCAAACGCCCCACGAATGGGTCGAAGTGAGGCCGCGCGCCATCGAGCTCGATAACGTCGAACGCCTGGCGCGCATCGAACATACGACTGTCGCGCGCACGCTCGACGACCTGAAGGCCGCCCTCGAACAACGGCTTTCGGACCTGAATCTCGCATGGAACACATTGTCTTCCTGACGGGCAGGCTCGCCGAACAGAGCCTTCGTCGCGTGCTCGAAGGCATTGCGCCGACAAGCGCCGCATCGCCCTTTACATGGGAAGTGCGCGAGATCGGGCTGCAAGTGGCGGGCCTCATGACCGCCGACATGATTCGCCGACGCGTCGCGACGCCGCTCGGCGAAGGCACGAGCCGCATGATCGTGCCGGGCCGATGCCGCGGCGACCTCGATGCGCTCACCGCGCACTTCGGCGTGAAGGTCGAGCGCGGTCCGGAGGAAGTGAAGGACTTGCCGCAGTTCTTCGGGCGCGAAGCGAGGCATGTCGATCTATCGCGCTACGAGACGGAGATCTTCGCGGAGATCGTCGATGCGCCGCGTCTCGACCTCGAAGGCATCGCCGCCCGCGCGCGCGAGTACGCTAAACAGGGCGCGGATGTGATCGACATCGGCTGCCTGCCCGAGACGCCGTTTCCGCATCTCGAAGACGCGGTGGCGATGCTCAAGGAACAGGGCTATCGCGTGAGCGTCGATTCGATGCTCACCGACGAGCTGGTGCGCGGCGCACGCGCAGGCGCCGATTACCTGATGAGCCTGAACGTCGATACGCTGTGGATTGCGGACCAAACGGCATCGACGCCCGTACTCGTGCCGCGCGAGCCGCACGACATGGCATCGCTCGAAGCGGCCATCGACGCGATGAAAGCACGCAATCGACCGTTCCTCGCCGACCCGATTCTCGATCCGATTCCCTTCGGGCTCGCGGCATCCATCGCGCGTTATGTGAGCTTGCGCGAGCGTCATCCCGATGTTGCGATCATGATGGGCATCGGCAACGTGACCGAGTTGACGGAAGCGGACACGAGCGGCATCAACGCGGTGCTGCTCGGCATGGCGGCGGAACTGCGCATCGCGGCCGTGCTCACGACGTCCGTGAGCCTGCATGCGCGCCGTGCCGTGCGCGAGGCCGATGTCGCGCGACGCGTGATGCACGCCGCACGCGAAACGCAGACGCTGCCCAAGGGCATGTCGGGCGACCTGTCCGCGCTGCATGCCAAGCGCCCTTTTCCCTACAGCGCCGAAGAGGTTCACGAACTTTCGCAGTTCGTACGCGATCCTAACTTTCGCGTTCAGGTTTCGGCCGAGGGGATTCATGTCTATAACCGTGATGGGCATCGTATTGCCACCGACCCGTTCGCGCTTTACCCCGACCTCAAGCTGGAGGCCGACGGCGGCCACGCGTTCTACATGGGCGTGCAGCTGGCGCGGGCCGAGATCGCATGGCAACTCGGCAAGCGCTTCGATCAGGACCAGCCGCTCGATTGGGGATGCGAGGTGGATCGTCCTGAGGAAGATCTGACGGCATGGCACGCGCCCGGCACGACCATGAAAAAGCGCTGATCGACCCGCCTTTCGCGTCACCCGGCGGGACACTTTGCTGCGTTTCCGTCACAGTCATGCGCGCAGAGGAAGCATCTCCGTTTGGCATGGCGCTTGCGTGCGTTCGCACGCGCACGCCGCTCGAATTGAAAGGGCGTCGTTGGCATCGACTGATTCACTCGTTCAACCAAGGAGAAAGTGCCATGCAATGGACCACGCCGAGCTTCACCGATATGCGCTTCGGTTTCGAAATCACGATGTATATCGCCACGCGCTGAGTGCAACGTCCCACTTGCACGAAGCCGCGTGCGTCAATGCGCCTTCGTGCGAGCCACATGCCTGTGAACGCGCGCGCGGACAGCCATGATCTACGAGACGATCGTCACCACGGCGGATCGCGATGGCCGTCCGCATGTCGCGCCGATGGGCGTGCGCTTCGAGGAAGAGTCAGCCATTCTCGCGCCGTTTCGCCCGTCGACGACGCTCGATAACGTCATTGCGACGCGAAGCGCCGTCATCAACTTCACGACGGATGTGCGCGTGTTCGCGGGTTGCGTCACGGGCTTTCAGCGCGACTGGCCGACGCTTCGCGCAACAGCGGTGTCGAGCGTGCGGCTCGCGCAAACGCTCGCGCATGCGGAGTTGCAACTGGTCGAAATGAACGATGACGACACGCGCCCCACGCTGCGCATGGCGTGCGTGCATCGCGAGACGCATGCGCCGTTCCCCGGCTTCAATCGCGCGCAAGCTGCGGTGGTGGAAGGCGCGATTCTGGTGAGCCGTCTATTCATGCTGCCGCAAGAGAAGGTAGATAGCGAGATCGACTATCTGCGTATTGCCATCGAGAAGACAGCGGGCGATGCCGAACGCACCGCGTGGAACTGGCTATTGCAGGCCATCGAACAGCATCGCGCAAAGACGCTTTATCCCTGATTTAACGCTCGGGAGTTCGACCATGACCGCATTGCTCGCAAGCGTCCGCTCGGTGGATGAAGCGCTCGATGCCGCGCAAGCGGGCGCGGACGTGATCGATCTGAAGGAACCACACGCGGGCGCACTGGGGGGCGTCGCGACGGACGACATAAAGCGCATCGTTAGCGCATTGCGGGCGCGGTACGCGGTGCGGCCTATCAGCGCGACCATCGGAGACTTGCCGAACGACGCGCTCGATGAAATGACGAGCCGCGTGCTGGACGTCGCGAGCACCGGCGTCGATTATGTGAAGGCCGGCGTCGCGCCGGGACCGCGCGCCGCGGGGTGCTTGCGTCATCTGGCGACCTTGCCGGCGACGGTCGTGCCGGTGCTGCTTTCGGACGACGGCATAGTGCGATCGCTCGTTACACTCGCCGCGCAGCTCGGCTTCGTCGCACTCGTCTTCGATACCGCGAACAAGGACGGCCGCACGCTGTTCGATTGCGTCGATACGGCGACGCTCGTCACATGCCTTTCGCAAGCGCGGTCGCGCGGCATGATGACCGCCCTCGCAGGATCGCTAGGCTGGCGCGACCTTGAACGAATACGCGCGCTTGCACCGGATATTGCGGGCTTCAGAGGCGCGCTATGCGACGAGCGCGATGGACGCACGGGACGGCTCGACGCATCGCGTGTGCGTCAGTGGTCGCGTGCGCTGCATGGCGAGCGCATGACCGCTCACGCGTGAAATGCGAGCAGCCGCTCGCGCATGACCGACGCATCGCCCTTGCTGAACACTTCCACCAGATAGTTCGCGTCTCTGACGTAGGCGGGAAAACGTCTGTCGATCACGCCGCTTGCGGCGAGCGCTTCGAGCGGCGCGTGCGCTTCGATCGCGCACGACTTAACGATCATCAGCCGCTCGGCATTGAGCGTCGTCGAAAGCCACGCGGCGAGACTGTCGGATGTCGTGTCCCAGTTGGTCATCGAGTCGGGCGTGGTGCGCATCAGATCGGTCGGCACCCAAACGGCCACCTGGCCATCGCGCAGCGCGCGCCGGATGCGTTCTTCGTTCGAGGCGAGCACGAGCTCGGGCAGCACGCCCTGCATGAGAATCGCGTATTGGGTCATCGCGAGCAGACACATGTTATGCGCGGCGAGGTCGTCGAAGCGCCATTCGCGCTGATACTGCCGCACCGCATCCGCGAAATCGCCGCCGCCAGGCACGATCACGACACGCCCGCCGCCCAGTTCCCACAGCCGCGTGAGCCACTCGCGCAGCACGGGATCGTGGCTCAGGCTTCCGCCGATCTTGATCACCCACATGCCGTTATCCTCGTTCGAGATTGACCGCCTCGTTCGAACCGCCCGTATTCATATCCGTTACGGGCGACGAAGCCAGCAGCGCCACCGCCACGCTCGGCGCGCACGTCGAAGCCCATTCGTATTGCGCGGCATCGTCAGACGCGATTCCCGCGAGCCGCGCGAAGTCCACGTAGCTGCGCGCCTCCTGTTGCGCGAGCGCTGCGGCCAGGAAGCGCCCGCATCCTGCGCCGACGATAGGCGCCCTTGCCAACGACTCGTGTTGCGCGCTCACGCGAGCCAGATTGGTTTCGAGCACGCGCAACTGTTCACGCCGCCATGCAAGCGCGAATCGCCGCCATTCATCGGGGCTTGCATCGCACGCGTCACGTCCGATCATTCGTGCAATACGGGCTCGGCTCGCGGCTTCCGTCTTCGGGCCGTTGTCCGCGCTCGGATGCTGGTCGTGCTCGGCCCACAACTCGCCGGTCAGGCGATACACGTCCGCTGTCGTCGCGAACCACTCGTTCATCACGCCCGTGGTTTCGCCCCTGAATGCGATGCGATGCGCGACGCCGCACAACGGCGTGCGAACGACGCCTTGATACACGAGCTCGCCGCTCACGAGACGCTGTGCATCGTTCATGCCGCGTGCGGCGACATGGCCTGCGACGATCGGAATGATGTCCGTGGTCGTGCTGCCGATATCGACGAGCAAGGCATGGGGCAAGCGGGTCGCGACGTATTCCGCGGTGGCGAGCCAGTTCGCCGATGCGATCTTGCGCCAGCCCTCGCGGCACGCGGAACGCGCGAGCCAGTTCGCTTTGCCGCCGTAAAAGAGCGTGCGCGGGCCCAGCCGTTGCGCGAGCATGCGGGTCAGCGTGCGCACGCCTTCTGCGCGGTCCGCAAAAAGATCGACCATTTCGCCGGTCATGGTGACCGCGTGGCGCGCCGTGGCGTCGGCGGCTTGCGGCCAGCGTTCGAACACGCTATCGACGGTGCGCTCAAGATGCGCGATGCCTTGCCACAACGGACACGCCCATTGCGCGACATCGACCGCCGCGCCCGCCGTCGCGAGGCACACCTTCACATGCGCGCCGCCCACGTCCCAGCCGAAGACCGGCGCGCCGCCCGCACGCGTCGTCATGACGACGCTCCGCATGCGCGCAAATATGAGTCACGTTGTTCGAAGCCCGGTACACCATGCGCCGCGAGCAATTCGGCCGCGATGTTGCGCGTCTTGCTGAGTTCGGCATAAGCCATCGTCACGCGCGGGTTGATTTCGATGACCACAGGTCCGCGTTGCGGGTGCCATACGAGGTCGATGCCCGCGAAGCCGCGCAAGCCGGGAAGCGCATGCGCCACGCGCTGCGCGAGTCCTTCGAGCGCGCGCCCTCGCTCGCCATGGCGTGCAACGGTATTCACATCGACGCCATCGAACTGCACGACGCATTCGTGACGCTTCGGGTGCGCCGCTTCGGAAAGCGCGATACGTTGATGGTTGATGGACAAGAGGCGCGCGCCCGCGTCATCGCAGAGAAGCGAAAGACTGAGCGGTTCGCCATCGACCCATTCTTGCAGAACGGGACTGCGCCCGGCCGCAGCGCGCGCTTCGTGTTCTTCGCGGGCTGCGTCGAGTTGATCGTAGACATACGTGTCGAGTGCGCCCGCGCCGTCATCGGGCTTCACGACCCAGCGTCGTCCGTGTGCCGCGACCGCCTGCTCGGGTTCGAGCGCGGGCGTCACGGCGATGTCGTGTGCCGCGAGGCATGCGGCTGTCGCGCTTTTGCTCGACGCCGTGCGTATGGCTTCTTTTGCGCAGCCGAGCCAGCGCGCCGCGCCGACGGCATCGTGCAGTTGCAACAACAGACCGTCGCATTCGGGCGCGATGATGATGGCATAGTCGTGCTCACGGGCGATGCGTGAGACGAAGCGCGTGATCGGCTCGCCGGGCTGCGGGCGCACATGCGCGTGATCCTTGCTCATGTGCTCGAAGCGCGACGTGGCGACGGTGACATCGACGCCTTCGAGCGCGCGCAAGTCGGCGGCGATGGCGTCGCGCATGACGCGGCCTTCGACGATGAGCGCGCTGAGATCGGCGAGCGTGCTTGCGCTCGCGACATCGGGATCGATGCCGCCGCCGGTGAGATACTCGAACACGAATATTCTGGTCAAGGGGAAGCCATCCATGCAGGTGATACCCGTTCTCGATCTGCTCGACGGCCATGCGGTGCGCGCAGTGCGCGGCGAGCGTTCGCGCTACCGGCCGATCCAGTCTTCGTTGTGCGCGACGAGCGAACCGTTGGAGGTCGCCCGTGCTCTGCTGGCCGCGACCGGCGCTTGCACGCTATACGTCGCCGATCTCGGCGCGATTCTCGGGCGCGGCGCGCATATCGACACGCTGGCGGCGCTGCGGGAGGCGCTCGGCGATGACGTCGCTATCTGGCTCGATGCGGGCTTTCGCGATTTTGCGTCGATGCGCGCGCTGTTCGAACGCGTCGTGAATATGACGCCATGCGCTGCGGCTGCGACGCTCGTGCCCGTGTTCGGTACGGAGACCTTGCTCGACGCAAACGCGATTGCCGAAGCGAGTGCCGCCGGCTATGAACCGATTCTCTCGCTCGACTTTCGCGGCGGGCGCGCGCTGGGTGCCCTTAATGGCGATAGCGCGTGGTGGCCTTCGCGCGTGATCGTGATGACGCTGGATCATGTCGGTGCCAAGGCGGGGCCGGACCTCGATACGTTCCATGCCGTGCGGGCTCTGGCCGGTGAGCGCTCTCTCATCGGCGCGGGAGGGGTGCGGGATCGCGACGACCTCACGCAGGTCGGGGTGCGCGGCGCGCACGGGTGGCTCGTTGCTTCTGCGATTCATGATCGGACGGTTTGAGTTGGCGGTCGCCTCTGCAGGACTCAATATTTGTGCCAATGGCATTGGTTCGGTGTTGTGGTCTTTAAGCTGCCGCTGAGGCGTGACAGTGTGTTTCATGTGTGTTTGTTCTGCATCAGTTTTTTCTTCGCGGAACTTGTTTTCGTGTCGGTCTATTGGCGTTGCCCCTCCCCGGGGGCGGGGGTCACTTTCTTTGCTGCTGCAAAGAAAGTAACCAAAGAAAGCAGCTTTTGTGGGCCCACAGCAGCAAGAGTGTGGTCACTTCGCAGAAGAGCATTGGCACTCAGTTTGAATCAACCTTGAATCACCTTCCACGCCCGCTGACCGCCACGTCCTCCGAGCCCCTTGGCTCGTTAACACCCAACGCTTGCAACGGTATGGGTGCTTGTCAAACGTTGATCTCAGTGCTGGCATAGCCGCGCCTCGACGAACTGATGCGCGGCACGGTACGCGATTCGAAGCGAGAAGCACTAAACGGGGTGTGGTGTTAACGAGCCAAGGGGCTCGCATGACGTTAATGTTCAGCGGGCGTGGAAGGTGATTCAAGGTTGATTCAAACTGAGTGCCAATGCTCTTCTGCGAAGTGATCACTCCATTTTTGCTTCGGGCGGTTCAGAAAAAAGCTGCTTTCTTTGGTTACTTTCTTTGCAGCAGCAAAGAAAGTGACCCCCGCCCCGGGGAGGGGCAACGCTAATAGACCGACGCGAATACAAGCTCCACGACAAACAAGAAAACACTCTCGGCATAGACCTTGCAAACACCCGCGCACCATGCCCACATCAGCGCCAGCAAAACCCCTCTGGACGTGTCCATTCTGCCCGCTCTTATGCGACGACATCGCGCTGGACGTCGCGGCCGACGCGCGCCTGCGCGCATGGAACACGGCCTGTCCGCGCCTAACGAACTCGCTCGCGAGCACCAACGCCGTAACGGCAAACGCACAACCAAGAGTCAACGGAACGCAGACCGACATTCGTACAGCAATCTCGCGTGCCGCGGACATCCTGACGAAAGCCCGCCGCCCGCTCTTCGGCGGCCTCGCCACCGACGTAGCCGGCGCACGCGCGCTCTACGAACTCGCCGCCCATAGCGGCGCGATCCTCGATCACATGCACGGCGATTCGCTCGCTGCGACCACGCTCGCGCTGCAAGATCGCGGCGCGCTCTTCACCACGCTATCGGAAGTGCGTTCGCGCGCCGATCTCATCATCGTGTTCGCGTGCGAACCATCACGCCGTTATCCGCGCTTCTATGAGCGGCTGCAAACCGCGCAGCATGAAAAGAAGTTCGTCTTCGTCGGATGCGACGTCGATACGGCCGCCCCGCACGGCGAGACCCTACTGCGCGATCTCGATGCCTTCGATACCCTCGCGCTCTGGTCCGCGCTCCTCGAAGACCGCAAGCCCGATGCGTTCGCAGGCGCAGAAACCGCCCACGTTTTGCAGGCGTTGACCGAGCGCATCCACACGGCGCACTACACCGCGTTCATCTATGAACCCGCCGCATTGCCGAGCCCGCATTCGGCGCTCGCGATAGAAGCGATACACCGAATCGTGAAGACGCTCAATCGCACCATGCGCGCGGGCGTCCTTGCATTGACCGGGGACGACGGCGCGCTCTCGGTCAATCAAACGGTCACGTGGCTCTCCGGCTTTCCGCTGAGAACGCGCGTCACCGTGGGACTGCCGCTCGATCACGATCCACATCGCTATCGCACGCAGAGGCTTCTGCATAAGCGTGAAGCCGACGCGCTGCTATGGGTATCGAGCTTCGTTCCCGAGCCGATGCCCGATGCGCTCGCCGACGACATTCCCGCGATCATCCTCGCGCATCCCGCCACCGCGCTCGATGAACGCAGCGCGCCCACCGTGTTCATTCCCGTTGCGACACCCGGCGTCGATAGCAGCGGACACCTCTTTCGCATGGATACATCGGTGGTCGCGCCGCTCGTGCCGGCGCGCGGTACGGCATTGCCCACCGTGGCCGCCATCGCGAGTGAACTCGTGCAGTCTGTACGCGCAAGGAGGACGTGATGAGCACGGCGCGACTGAGAGGCGGCACCGTCTATGATCCGACGAACGGCGTCAACGGTGAACAGCGCGACATCACGATCCGCGACGGCCGTATCGTGGATGGCCTGAACGATCACGACATTCCGCCTGAACGTGACTTCGATGCGAGCGGCATGGTCGTCATGGCGGGCGGGATCGATCTGCACTCGCATATCGGCGGCGGCAAGACCAATCTCTCGCGACTGCTCTTGCCGGAGGATCATCGCGACGATCCGCGGGCCGTGCCGAACCGGCCCGACGAAGGCCGCTATATGCGTCTGCCTTCGTGCGGCACGTGCGCGCCCGGCACGCTCGCCACCGGATATCGTTATGCGGAAATGGGCTATACCGCTGCATTCGAGCCCGCGATGATCGCCTCGAACGCGCGTCACACTCACCTCGAAATGGGCGATACGCCGATCATCGATCACGGCGCCTACGTGATGATGGGCAACGACGAATTGTTCCTGCAGATGCTGGCGGCACGCGACGACTACGAACGCATACGCGATTACGTCGGCTGGACCATCAACGCAAGCAAGGCGCTCGGCGTCAAAGTGGTGAACCCCGGCGGCATATCCGCTTTCAAGTTCAATCAGCGTTCGCTCGATCTCGACGAAGCACACGTGCATTACGGCATCACGCCGCGCGACGTGCTGAAGACACTTACTCGCGCGCTCACCGACTTGCGCGTGCCGCATCCGTTGCATGTGCACGCAAGCAATCTCGGCGTGCCCGGCAACGTCGATTCGACCATCGCGACGATGGATGCGGCAGAAGGCCTGCCCATCCATCTCACGCATATCCAGTTCCACAGCTATGGCACAGAAGGGCCGCGTAAGTTTTCATCTGGCGCGCGCGCCATTGCCGAAGCGGTGAACGCGCGTCCCAATGTGACCATCGATGTCGGACAGATCATCTTCGGTCAGACCGTCACCGCTTCCGGCGACACGATGATGCAGTTCCGCAACGCGCCGCTCGCTCGACCGCGCAAATGGATACTCGGCGATATCGAATGCGATGGCGGCTGTGGCGTGCTGCCCTTCCGGTATCGCGAAGAGAGCTTCGTGAACGCGCTGCAATGGATCATCGGGCTGGAGATCTTTTTGCTCGTGGACGATCCGTGGCGTGTATCGATGACGACCGATCATCCGAACGGCGGTCCGTTCACGAGTTACCCGCATCTCATTCGGCTTCTGATGGACAAGTCCTTTCGCGACGAGCAACTCGACAAGTTGCACGCCGATGCGAAGACCGCGACCGCGCTCGGTGAACTCACTCGCGAGTTCTCGCTCTACGAGATCGCCATCATCACGCGCGCCGGACCCGCGCGATTGCTCGGGCTGATGGATCGCGGGCATCTTGGAGTCGGCGCAGCAGCGGACATTGCCGTTTATCGCGAGGATGCGGACCGCGAACGCATGTTCACGTCACCGGCCTATGTCTTTAAGGATGGCGAATTAATCGCACGCGATGGCGTGCTTCTCACCGTACCGACAGGCGGTATCCATTACGTGCAGCCGGACTATGACCGTTCCATCGAACCGCGCGTGCGCGCCTTCACCGAAGCCAACCTTGCGGCGCGCTTCGAGAACGCGGCTATCGGCGACGACGAAATCTGCGCATGCTGCAACGGCGGCAGGCTGTTGCCGGTTGCGTGCTTCGCCACGCGCGGGAACGCATGACCATGACCGCCCTGCGCATCAACGACACCGAGATCGACGACACCTTCGCCGAAGCGTTCCCGATGAAGGCGACGCGCCTCGTCATCACCGCGCATACGCCGACATGGGCGCGTCACGCCGCCAATTCGCTGACGGGCTTTGCGACATCCGTGATCGATTGCGGATGCGAAGCGGGCATCGAACGTGATCTCACAGCCGATGAAACGCCCGATGGCAGGCCGGGCATTTCGGTGCTCATCTTCGCTGTGTCGTCGAAAGAACTGGCAAAGCAAGTCGCGCGGCGCGTCGGGCAATGCGTACTCACATGCCCGACCACCGCAGTCTATGGCGGCATCGATCCGGCGACGAGCCGCGCCCCGCTTTCCGACAACGCACCGCTCGGCGCGGGCCTGCGCTTCTTCGGCGACGGCTTCCAGATATCGAAAGTGCTCGGCAGGACGCGCTATTGGCGCGTGCCCGTGATGGACGGCGAATTCGTCTGCGAGGAATTCACGGCTACCGTGAAGGCAGTGGGCGGCGGCAACTTGCTGTTCCTCGCGCGCGATCTCGACAGCGCATTGCACGCCGCCGAAGCCGCCGTTGCCGCCATGCACGCGCTGCCGAACATCATCACGCCATTTCCCGGCGGCGTCGTGCGCTCCGGCTCCAAGATCGGCTCGAAATACGCGGGCGCGACCGCCTCCACGAACGATGCCTTCTGCCCCACGCTCGTCGGCTTGTCGAAGAAGAGCGAGCTCACGCCCGAGGTCGCGTGCGTGCTCGAAATCGTGATCGATGGTCTGACCGATGCGGATGTGCGCGCCGCGATGACAGCCGGCATCGCGGCGGCAACTGGCATAGGGCGAGCGGGCGGCATGCTGCGCATATCGGCGGGCAATTACGGCGGCAAGCTCGGGCCGTATCACTTCAAGCTGCACGAACTCGCAGCCGGCATCGCGGGGAGTCGTGCATGAGCGCCATTACGTTACGTGTAAAAACTGCGCCCGGCTTTCGCGTCGATGCGTCGAAGTTACTTCCTTGCGCACTCGGTCGTTTGGAAGATAGCGAAGTCGAGCGATTCATTTTGCAAGGGCACGGCGAGCAGTGCGCGATAGCCGATCTATTCGACATCAGCAGGACGCAGAGCGAAGCGCCAACGCTCCGTATCGAAGGCGATGTTGCGTGGCTCGACCGCATCGGCGCGTCGCTCGATGCCGGTTCGCTCTTCGTCCACGGCCAAGCAGGCGACTACGCGGGCATCGGTATGAGCGGCGGCGAGCTGCATATCGACGGCGATGCGGGCCGCTTCACCGCATGCGAAATGCAAGGCGGCCGCATGACGGTGCGTGGAAGCGTCGGCGATTTTGCTGCGGGCGCGCTGCCCGGCAACATGGAAGGCATACGCGGCGGCGTTTTGATCGTCCACGGCGATGCAGGCGCGCGTCTTGCAGACCGCATGCGGCGCGGCACGGTGCTGATCGGCGGCAATGCGGGCGATTTCGCGGCATCGCGGCTCGTGGCGGGGACGCTTTGCATCGCGGGCGAAACGGGCGCGCATATCGGTTATGGCATGCGACGCGGCACGGTCGTACTATTGAAGGCGCCGCGACGCATCGAACCGACTTTCGTCGAAGGCGGCCGTGGCTTCGACGTCTTCTGGCGGCTGCTGACCCGCATGCTCGCGCGCGAGATGCCGTCCTTCGCCACGCTCGCCGACAGCATCGTGCCGACGCGCTATGCAGGCGATCTCGCCGTGGACGGACGGGGGGAATTGCTGATCGCCAATTCATGAACAGACGAGAACAATGCACTCATATCCGGCGGACGAATGCCCTTTGACGAAGGAGGCGCGCCATGACCGCTGCACGAATCTCCGCTGCGGCGCACGGCAAGGCGGTCGCGGCGAACGATCGCTTCGCGCGTCCTCTCGTTGCGCTGCACTGGATCATCGCGGCCGCCATCATCGCGATGTTGTGCATCGGCTTCTACATGGTCGGCCTGCCGCGCGGGCTGCCGTTCAAGTCGACGCTCATCAACTTCCACAAGTCGCTCGGCATGACGGTTTTCCTGCTGGTGCTGATCCGCATCCTGGTACGCCTGGCCTATGGCCGTCCGCCTCTGCCGCCGATGGGAGCGTGGCAACGCGCCGCCGCGAGCACCACGCAGGCTCTTTTATACGTTGGCATGATCGCGATGCCGCTGACCGGTTACCTCGGCTCGTCGTTCAACAGGTTCGGCACGCGCTTCTGGGGCGTGCCGTTGCCGCAATGGGGATGGGACGACAAGGGCATGCGGGAACTGTTCTTCGGCACCCATGTTTATCTGGCGTGGATCATGGCCGCGCTGATCGTGCTGCATTTTCTGGGCGCGATGAAACATCAACTGATCGACAAGGACGGACTGTTAAGGAGAATGTGGCCATGAGCGCCGTGATGCAGGTCAGCGAGGCTGGCTTATGAGAATTCGTGTGCTGGGCTCGTCGGCAGGCGGCGGTTTCCCGCAATGGAACTGCAACTGCCGCAATTGCGACGGCGTGCGTCGCGGTACGATAGCGGCGCGGGCGCGCACGCAGTCCTCCATTGCCATCAGCGATAACGGCGAAGACTGGCTGCTCGTCAATGCTTCGCCGGACATACTCGCGCAGATCGCGGCGAATCCCGAGTTGCAGCCCGCGCGTCGCGTGCGCGATACGGGCATCGCAGCGGTGATCGTCATGGATGCGCAGATCGATCATGTCACCGGCCTTCTGATGCTGCGCGAACGCGGCACGCCCTTGCCGCTCTATGCGACCGACGCCGTGTGGCAGGACCTTTCGACGGGCTTTCCGGTCACGTCGATCCTCTCGCATTACTGCGGCGTCGAACATCGGCGCATTGCGCTCGACGGCTCCGCGTTGAGCGTGCCGGAACTGCCGCGCGTGCAGATCGAAGCGCTACCGCTTTCGAGCAAGGCGCCGCCTTACTCGCCGCACCGCGAAGCGCCCGAAGTGGGCGACAACATCGGCCTCGTGTTCACGAACAGCGCAACGGGCAAGCGAGCGTTCTATGCGCCGGGGCTCGGCGCGATCGAACCGCATGTGCTGGAGGCGATGCGCGGGGCGGATCTCTTGCTGATCGACGGCACGGTATGGACCGACGACGAAATGATTCGTCTGGGCCTGACGAAGAAGACCGGCGCCGACATGGGTCATCTCGCTCAGAGCGGCGCAGGCGGCATGATCGAAGTGCTCGATTCGATCGCGCGCGCGGAAATACGCAAAGTGCTAATCCATATCAACAACACGAACCCGATTCTCATCGAAGATGGTCCCGAACGCCGCACGCTGTCGGAACATGGCATCGAAGTGGCGCACGACGGCATGAGCTTCGAGCTATGAAGAATCCCTGGAGAACGATGAATGTCTGACCACCCGTTCACGCCGATGCTCAACCCCACGACCGGCCCGCTCTTCACCGCAGTGAAGACCGCGGAGCCTGCGTGGACGCGCGAACAGTTCGAGGAACAACTGCGCGCGAAAGGCACGGCGTACCACATCCATCATCCGTTCAATGTGAAGATGAATAGCGGTGGATGCTCGCCCGAGCAGATTCGCGGCTGGGTCGCTAACCGCTTCTACTATCAGATCAACATTCCGCTGAAGGACGCGGCGGTCATGTCGAACTGCCCGGACCGCGAGACGCGCCGCCGCTGGGTGCTGCGCATTCTCGATCACGATGGCTATGAAGATCAGCCGGGCGGCATCGAAGCGTGGGCGCGTCTGGGCGATGCAGTGGGTCTATCGCGCGACGATCTGTGGTCGCTTCGGCTCGTCACGCCCGGCGTGCGCTTCGCCGTCGACGCTTACGTGAACTTCGCGCGGCGTGCGCCGTGGCAGGAATCGGTGTGCTCGTCGTTGACGGAGATGTTCGCGCCGCAGATTCACAAGGATCGCCTAGCGACATGGCCCGAGCATTACAAGTGGATCGAAGCCGATGGTCTCGCTTATTTTCGCTCGCGTGTGTCGCTCGCCCAGCGCGATGTCGAACATGGTCTCGAAGTGACGCTCGCTCACTTCACGACACGCGAGCAACAACAACGCGCACTCGATATCCTGCAATTCAAGCTCGATATTCTCTGGACCATGCTGGATTCCATCGAAAAGGCCTTTCCGTCATGAGCGATATGAACCCGACGCAGCGTGTCCAGGAAGCCGTCGAAGCTCCGGATGATTCACTGCATCCGAAGCTCAAGCGTCTCTTTCGCCTGCAATGGGAGCCCGCGCAGGATGCGCACGTCCTGCTTTATCCCGAAGGCATGGTGAAGCTCAATCAAAGCGCCGCGCAGATTCTTTTGCGCTGTGACGGAACGCGCGACATTCCCGCTCTCGTCGCGGATCTGGAACAGGCGTTCAACGCAAGCGGCCTCGGCGACGACGTGCGGGCGTTCATCGCCGGCGCACGTTCGCGCGGCTGGCTGGAGTAACGAGGCACAAGCAGAGGCACAAAGAGAGGCACAAGCATGACCGATCTTTCCGAACCCATTGCGAAGCCCGAGCACGAAGGCGCCGTGATACCGCCGCCGCTCTGGCTGCTCGCCGAGCTGACGTACCGCTGTCCGCTGCATTGCGTCTTCTGCTACAACCCTGTCAACTACGCGGAACACACGCAAGAGCTGAACACCGAGCAATGGCTCGACACATTGCGGCAGGCGCGCGCGCTCGGCGCGGCGCAACTCGGCTTTTCCGGCGGCGAGCCGCTGCTTCGCGACGATCTGGAAACGCTCGTCGCAGAAGCACGCAAACTCGGCTTCTATACGAATCTCATTACGTCAGGCATCGGCCTCACGGACAAGCGTCTGACTGCTCTGAAGGACGCGGGACTCGATCATATTCAACTCTCGTTTCAGGACTCGACGCAGGAGCTGAACGACTTTCTCTCCAGCACGAAGACCTTCGAGTTGAAGAAGCGCGTGGCCAATCTCATCAAGGCTCACGGCTTCCCGATGGTGCTCAATTGCGTGTTGCACCGCTATAACCTGCCGCATATCGGCCGCATCATCGACATGGCCCTCGCGATGGACGCCGAGTATCTCGAACTCGCGAACACGCAGTACTACGGCTGGGCGCGCGCGAACCGCGCGCAACTCATGCCGACTGCGGAGCAGTTGCAGGAAGCGGAAGCGGTGGTCGAGCATTACCGGCGCGAGATAGGCGACAAGTGCAAGATATTCTTCGTCGTGCCCGATTACTACGAGCGTCGGCCGAAGCGCTGCATGAACGGATGGGGCTCCGTGTTTCTCGGCATCGCGCCGGATGGGGCCGCGTTGCCGTGTCATACGGCGCGCTCGTTGCCGGGCCTCACCTTCCCCAACGTGACGCAGACGCCGCTCAAGGACATCTGGTATGAGAGCGATGCGTTCAACCGCTTTCGCGGCTTCGGCTGGATGAAGGAGCCGTGCCGCAGTTGCGACGAGAAAGCCATCGACCTCGGCGGCTGCCGCTGTCAGGCGTATCTGCTCACGCAAGATCCGGCGAACGCGGACCCGGTATGCGACAAGTCCCCGCATCATGAACGGGTCATCGAAGTGGTGCGCGCGGCATCGGTCAGGCAGGAACCTGCGGAGCAGCCCATCGTCTTTCGCAACGACGCGAACTCGCGTCGCATGGCGGCAGCACATCGCGCACTTGATTCGGACAACGAAGGATAGTCACATGACCGCCGACATCTCCGTGCTGCTGGTGGACGATCACGCTGTCGTGCGTGAGGGCTACAAGCGTCTGCTCGAACTGAGCCCCGACGTGAGCGTCGCGGGCGAAGCAGCGGACGCGGCGCAGGCTTATCAGAAGTTCTGCGCGTTGCAGCCGGACGTCGTCGTGATGGATCTTGCATTGCCGGGTGCAAGCGGCATAGAGGCGATGCGGCGCATGCTCGCACGCGAGCCGCAGGCGCGCGTGCTTATCTTCAGCGTGCACGAAGAAGCGATCTTCGTACGCCGCGCACTCGATGCCGGCGCGCGCGGCTATGTGACGAAGGCGAGTGCGCCGGACGTGCTCGTTGAAGCGGTGCGCTCCGTGGCGCGCCGCATCGGCTATCTGAGTCCCGACATATCGCAGGCGCTCGCCTTGCGCGAAACGATTCGTGAAGGCCCGCCGGGACGGCAGTTATCGGCCCGTGAGTTCGAAGTCCTGCGTTTGCTGGTTCAGGGTTATACGTTGCCGAGCATCGCGGAGAAGTTGGGTCTGAGCCAGAAGACGGTAGCGAATCACCAGTCGGTCATACGCCAGAAGTTCGGCGCGGACAATGGCGTGCAGCTTGCGCAAATCGCGAGCCGCCTCGGTCTTCATTTCTCCGATTTCACCGGCGCAGCCGATGCGCCGTTCGGCTCGCTCGGCAACGGCACTCCTGCGTGAGCGGGCACGCGGGCGCAGAAGAGGAAGCCTTTGCCCTGGCTGCTTGCAATGTGAAACTCGCCGCCGAGCGCCTCGACGCGCTCGCGCATGCCCACCAGTCCCAGGCCCGTGCGAGGCATCGTGAGGTCGATGCCGGGGCCGTCATCGGCCATGGTGACGACGATTTCGTCCGCGCCCGAGTTCGCATTTTGCGGCGTGCGCACGAGATAGATTTCGACACGCGAATGGCGCGCGAACTTCGATATGTTCGTGAGCCCTTCCTGCACAAGCCGATACAGCGTGATATTGAGCGCATCGCTCAAGTGATCGAAGTCGCCTTCCACCGTCAGCGAAAACACCGCCTGCGGCAAGCGTTCGCGCCAGCCTTCGATGCAATGTTCGAGCGCGGTCGGCAAGCCGAATTCATCGAGCCCGATGGGTCTTAGCTTGCGTATCATTCCGCCGATCTCGCGATACACATGCGTCGCGCTTTGCATCAACGCGAGAGAGAGCCGATGAATCTCCGCTTCGCGTCCGGCGGAAAGGTCGCGAATACGGGCTGCATCGAGCGAAATGGCATTCAGGTATTGACCGAGTTCGTCATGCAATTCGCGCGCAAGATGACGACGCTCGTTCTCCTGCGCGGACATGGCCTGATTGGCGAGGCGGCGATTCTGCGCGAGCAACTGCTCTGCTTCCTCTTCCAGCGTCCGACGCCGCCGCGCTTCGCGTTGTGCTTCGCGGTAGCGTCGCCACGCGAACCACGCCAAGCCGAGCGCCAGCACGACAAGCGTCGCGGGCATTTCGTCGAGCTGGAAACGCTCCGCGCTGCGCGTCCAGCGATATGTGAACTCGCTGAAGTCGAACGTCGCGAACAGGGCGCCCGCAATGAAGGTCACGGCGAGCACGCAGGCGAGATCGCGCACGACCGTCGAGCGCGGCGTGCGAGTCAAATGCTGTTTCGCAGGCGAGGAGAAGGACTCGGATGGCTTCACGCGAAACATTCTACGCACGCCTGCGACAGGCGGCGCAGTAGGCATCGCACGTTTGAGCGCTTCTTTCGATGAACGGGAGAATCTCCCTGATCAGCGCGGCTTGAATGGATAGACCTTGGCCGGCCGCCGCTGCCGCAGTTCCGCCAAATAGTTCTCCACGAAACGGCTCAGCGCATGCGCTTTCAATTGTTCGAGCATGCGCATGGCGTCGCTTGGCGATTCCGGTCCCATGACCAGCGCGCCGACGCCGAGCGCGCCAAGATGCACGACTAATGCGCAGGAAGAGAGCGAGCCCGCATCAAAGAGGCGCACTGCATCGGCGGATTCGTCGTCGATCTCGACGCCTTCGTCTTCGCACACGTCGAAGCGCAACTCGCCGTGTTTGTCTATGGAGGCAGGCAGCCAGCGGCAATTGCCCGTGGCACCCTGAGACGCGATGAGCACGCGCTTGCGCGTGGGTGTATCGCTGATGGTGTCAAACGCCTCGGCTAATGTATGCATGATTGTCCTCGCCGGCGAGCTTAACTGATACTAGCAGCCGCCCGCCGCGTGACGCGACGTGGAATGCGCAATGATGCGCGGCACAAACCGAAACGGCCGTGCGCTCGAAATCAACGTCCGGTGATGGAGCCCGCGCTCGGCGGATAGGTCACGATGCCCCATGCAAGCGGTACATCGTTTATCTGCTTGACGGTCGCGTAGCTCGAAGCGTCGAGCACATAGACCGCGTTCGAACGGCCGCATGCGAGCAGCACCTTCGAGCCGTCGGGCGTGAAGCTGAAGTGCCAGCAACGCTGCCCGACCGGTATGTCGCTCAAGTGCGCGTGTGTGGAAGCATCGAAGACTTGCAGCGTCTTGTCGCGAGACGCAGCCACGAAGAGACGCTTGCCCGATGGATCGAACGACACGCCATAGGGCCCGGCCTTCGTATCGACGGTCTTCGCCGGCTTGAGGTCGTTACCCGCGAGCACCATGAACTTGTTCGCGTTCTCCAGCGTGACGACATAAGCCTTGCCGTCAGGCGATGCCTTGATGCCGCGCGGGCGCGATCCCTTGGGCAGATTGACGGTACGCACGGGCTGGCCGGTGCCGGCGCGATAGACCGATACCGTATCGTCGCCCTCGTTCGTGACGAGTATGAGCTTGCCGTCGCGCGAAAACTCGACGCCCTCCGTCTCATGGCCACTCTTGACCGAACGCCTGACCTTCATCGTCTTCAAGTCGACGATGGCGATTTCCGCGGGCGGCGAATGCGCGTCGTCGTCGTCTTTCTGGGGTTCTCCGGGTTTCCCCGGCGCGCCGGATTCGCCCGGCTCATACGTGACATAAGCCTCGCCGCCGTGTACGCGCACGAACTCCGGATTCTTGCCGATCTTCACGCGGCGAAGCACGTTGCCGGACGCCGTATCGATCTCGGACAGATCGCCCGTCGACTTGTTCGCGACGTAAAGGCGCGTGCCGTCGCTGTTGAGACTCAGGCCACGCGGACCGTCCTTGCCGACGTCGATGGTCTTCGTGAGCGACAGGCCGTCGAGATCGATCACGCCGACGCCGCTGCTTTCGCTCGTCACATAGGCGAGCGGCGCGGCCGCGTGTGCGTGACTCGCGCAAACGAGCAGGGCGGATGCTATCAGCGACGCGAGTGAAAGGCGCGTCGCGTTGAAACTCGCATGCATGATTCGTCTCCGGCTGAACGTTCTTCGTATCGTTTTAAGGGCGTAATAAACGCCGGCCCCACATCCAACTTAGCGCAGGATCCCGCGTGCAGGCAACGCTGCATGGCGGGAGAAATTCCCGAAAATACAGAGAGCGCATGCGGCCGCATGCCTAACGCATGACAGAGGCTTCGCTCGCCAGCAGATCGACGAGCGCATTTGCGCCGCGCCGCCACGACTGGTCCGTATTGCCGCGCATATCGACCGAACGCTGGAAAAGCGTAGCGCCGCTATCGACGTCCTCCACGCGCAAATTGATATTGAGGATGAGGTTGCTGATCTTCTGTACCCAGCACACACCGACGCGCGATACACCGAGTTCGCGCCCAACGCGAAGCTCGCAGCCATTGCAGGCGCTCATGTCCTGAGCGCGTTCGAGCGCTGCAATGAGTCCGCTCGCCTGCGCGTTGTCCGTGACACGTAAGGGCGTCTTCTCTCGCAGTTGCTCGCGCAGTGCGTTGCTGACCATCGCGAGGCGCTCCGTCTGTATGCGATCGGTGTCGGCATCGTTATAGGCGGCGTTGTCGTCGATCAGCGTGCAATCCAGCAGCGCGATGGATTGTTGCGTGCGTTGCGCTTGCGCCTGTCCACCCAATGGCAGACCACATAAAACGAGTAACGCCAGCATACGGACGACGGATGTCATGGTCATGGTCATGGTCATGGTCTCGAACGTTGCATGGTGACGCAGGAGCCAACAGCATGCGCCGGTCTGTCGGCTCCTGTCCAACATTCCTGTGCGCCTTGCATCGGTTGATCGCAGCCTTCTAGCGTCGAGCGCCACAGCCCGTGTGCCGACGCGAGCTTGAGCGTCGCATTGGCATAGGCTTTGCAGAATTTCGCGCGAGCATTCGATGTGCTCGCCGCGTATTCGATCCGCCCACGCCACGCTGCCAGGAGAAACGCCATAAAGCCCGCTCTCGTCGTTACCGACCTCTCGCTCGACACCACCACGCGCCGCAACGAAGCCGTCCTCTCGCGGCAACAGATGCAGCAGATCGCCGGAGGACGGTCCGTTCTCGCGACTGTGCATTCGCCAATGGATTACTCGCGTCAAGAGGAGTAAGGTCAAATTGCCGGCACGGCGAAACAGGAGACGATCATGACCGTCGACCTCTCTACTCAATGGCATGTCTTCGAATACGAAGGCTTCGATATCCACGTGCTTCCGCAACTCAAGGCCGGGGCCGAACCGGCGCAACGGTACGTCTTCATCGGTCATGTGTGCCTGCATGGCGCGAATGCGGACGTGCCCGGGGAAGCGGTTCACTTCCACTCCGATGGCGACGACGCATACAAGACCGCCGCAGACGCTTTAGACGATGCGCGGCATATCGGCAAGAGCATCGTGGATGGCACGCATCCGGATCTGTCCGTGCTGTCCATCGTCTCGCATCACCACCATTCCTGAGCTACATGACGACACCCATCGACGATGCTCGTATCGTCAGTCTCAGCGCGGTCACGCTCGCCACGCACGACATGGCGCGCACCGTATGCTTTTATCAGGCGCTGGGCTTTCGCATCGTGCACGGCGGTGCGAACGAGGCGTTCACATCGTTCGCGCTCGGCGACTCTTACCTCAACATCACGAGCGAAACGCACGGCCCCATTTCGTGGTGGGGCCGCATCATCTTCTATGTATCGGATGTCGATGCCTTCTATCGCAAAGTGAAGGCGCTCGGTATCGAGCCTCAGTTTGCACCGCGCGACGCGCCGTGGAACGAGCGCTACTTTCATCTCACCGATCCCGACGGCCACGAACTCAGCTTCGCGCGCCCGCTTTGAGCTGTCGAGCGTCACCGCGCGCTCCTGTTGCTATTACGCCAAACCGCGCGCGCACGGCCCATTCAGGCGTACAGTTCAAGTGCTTTGTCATGAGTGTGGTGCGTTGCGGCAGGCGTCTTTTCATGGGACCGCTCAAGCGTCGAATGCTTTCGGCCGATATACAGCCATGAACGCCGCATGCAGGAGACTTCAGATGAAATGCGCGAACGAACGATCGCTTCGTTATCTGGTCGAGAAATGGCTCGCGCCGGCAAGCGTGCCGGTCCATGTCAAGCAGTTCAGCCGCACGCGCGCCGATCATCGGCGTTTCGTGTGCGTGGAAACGTTGCAAGGCACTGCGTCGAAGGCGCTGTTCTTCTTCCGTCACGACGACGGGCAGTGGTGCGTCTATCCCGCAGCGCCGCGCAAAGAGAACATGCGCACTGAACGACTCGCGGCCTAGAGGCGCAGATTGTTGAAGAACTGAAACCACATCGCTCCGAGCGGGTTTGCTGCATGCGGCTCGTCGGCTTTGGGTTTCTCGGGTTCAGGCTCTGCGGACTGCTCTTCTTTCGCTTCGCTCGTCGCGGGTTCCTGACGCGACTCATGCAGTGCGACGACGCTTTCCGCAATACGACGCGCGGTAGGTTCATCGCAGTCCTGCCCGAGCAATACGCCGAACACGACATCGCGGTTATGACCCTGCGATGCGAAGCGCATGGCAAGCGATACGCGCTTTGCGTAAAGTGCCTCACGCTCCGCTTCCTCTTCGCGCATGCGCGCTTCCCAGCGTTCGATTTCTTCGGCGAAGGTTCGGTCGTACACCTCGCGTTGCGCGGGGTCGGACAGGATCGCGTACGCTTCCTTCACTTCCTGAAAGCGAGCCCGTGCCGCCTCTTCCTGACCGGCATTGCGGTCCGGGTGGCAGCGCATCGCGGCCTTGCGATAGGCGCGCTTGATCTCGTCTTCCGTGGCGTGTTCGTCGACGCCCAGCGTTTCGTATAACGTTGCCATGTGCGATCGTTGAGAAGGGACGCGAGGCATCGTAACACGCGAAAAATGGGGACTTTGCGTGCTTCCCTACCTGCGCGTGCCGATGATGGAGGTGAGGCTTGCCGGACCCAAGGCATCGTAGATAGCGCGCGCCGCACGCAGATAATGCGCGATATGCAGCCGGATGACGACGACCGCCGCCGCGAACAGCCCGAGCGTCACGAACACATACGCGCGCGGGTCGGGCACGAGGCCGAATCGCGTATGCAGCGCGACGAAGACGATCCACGCAAAGGCCGGCGCATGCAGCGTCCAGTGACGCTGCGCGAAGTGCCACGCGAGGCGTCGGACGTCGCTTCGCGCGCGACGATTCAGACCTGCAAGTTCCGGGCGTCGATGAAAGAGAAACGGCATGACGTGACTCGCTGCGCCATGAACGCGTCATATGGCGCGTTGATAATGGCGGGCTTCGTTCCATCTAGCATACGCCGAGGCGAATTACTCACGATGGCGCTTTCTCTCGACGATATCCGGCATCTCTTCGATACGCACGGTTCGATGGCCTACAGCGGCGAGCCTGTCACCCAGTTGCAGCACGCGCTGCAGACGGCTTGTCTCGCGGAAGAAGCGGGCGCGAGTCGTGAGTTGATCGTCGCGGCGCTGCTGCATGATCTCGGGCATCTGCTGAACCTGCGAGGCGAGACGCCGACCGAGCGCGGTATCGACGATCTGCACCAGTACTACGCGCTTCCCTTCCTGCGGGCCGTGTTTACTGATGCAGTGCTCGAACCGATTCGCCTTCATGTCGATGCTAAACGCTGCCTGTGCGCGATGGATCCTGCGTATCACGCGCGGCTGTCGGCGGATTCGGTGCGCAGCCTGCAATTGCAGGGCGGCGTGTTTGATGCCGACGAAGCGCGCGCTTTCGTAGCACTGCCTACGCGCATGACGCCATGACCCTGCGACGCTGGGACGACGCCGCCAAGGACGCAAGCCGCGTCACGCCGCCGCTTTCGCACTATTTGGGGATCGCGGCGAGCGTTGCGTAGCGGGCGAACGGCGCGACGACCCTTCGAGTAAACTGGGGTGCATGCACGCTGACTACACGATAACCACGGAGCCGCAACGTCCCGACCTCTTTGCGAGCCGGGCGTTATGAACGGCGGCAACTTCCGCACCACCGCCGCCGTCGTCGCCAGTGCGCTCTTCATGCAGAACATGGACGGCACAATCGTCGCGACCGCCATCCCGACAATGGCCCGCGATCTCCACGTCGATCCCGTCCATCTGAGCAGCGCCATTACCGCCTATCTGGTCGCGCTGACGGTCTTCATTCCCGCAAGCGGCTGGGTGGCCGACCGCTTCGGCGCTCGACGCGTCTTCATGTGGGCCATCGCCACGTTCACGCTGGCTTCCATTGCCTGCGCCGCCGCGATGAACCTGCCGCAGTTGCTCGCGGCGCGCGTCGTTCAGGGACTCGGCGGCGCCATGATGGTCCCCGTCGGGCGCCTCATTTTGTTTCGCGGCGTCAAGCGCGAAGAATTGCTTCAGGCGACGACATGGCTGACGATGCCCGCGCTCGTCGGTCCGCTTCTCGGTCCGCCGCTGGGCGGCTTTCTCACCGACGCGCTGTCGTGGCGCAGCATCTTCTGGGTCAACGTGCCGGTCGGGTTGGCCGGCCTGCTGCTGACGTGGCGGCTCTTGCCGCCTTCGCCGCCCGAAGCGCGCACGCCGCCGGACCTGCGGGGCATGGTGCTCTCGGGCGCATCGCTTAGTCTTTTCATGGTCGGGATCGAAAGCGCGGGCCGCCATGTGCTGCCGGACGGCGTGCCGTGGGTATGCGTCGTCATCGGCGTGCTGCTTTTCAGGGCGACGGTCGTGCATTGCCGAAAGACGCCGAATCCGGCCATCGACTTCTCGCTGCTTTCCATTCCGACGTTCCACGCCGCGACCGTGGCGGGCAGTCTCTTTCGCGCGGGTGCCGGCGCATTGCCGTTTCTCGTGCCGCTGACGTTGCAGACAGGGTTCGGCTATAGCGCGTCGGCGAGCGGACTCGTGACCTTCGCGAGCGCGCTCGGCTCGTTTTGCATGCGGCCGATGACCGCGCTCGCGCTGCGGCACTTTTCCGTGCGCACGGTGCTGTGCGCGGGCAGCGCCTCGTTCGCCGCCGTGCTCGCGGTCTGTTCGACGATGTCGCAAGCGTGGCCCGCCAGTGCGATTTTCGCGCTGCTGCTCGTCGGCGGTCTTGGCCGCTCGCTCAGTTTCGCGACGATGGGCGCGCTCGCCTTCGCCGACGTTCCCAAGTCGCGTCTCGCCGCGGCCACTTCGTTCCAGGGCACCGCGCAGCAATTGATGAAGGCGCTCGGCGTGACCGTCGCGGCGGGCACCATTCAGGCCACGATGCTCGTCTCCGGCAGCGCGCAGACCGAACGGTGGCAGCTCGCTTGCGGATTCATCGCGACGGCGCTGCTCGTCCTCGCCTCGCTGCCGATGTTCGCGCGACTCTCCGACGACGCCGGCGAAGGCATCTCGGCTTCCTCGGCGAAGTAAATTCTTCCGGCTATCGAAACGATTCGTCGTATTTAAGACAAGTGACTGATCACAAAGGACATTTTGTGACGATATAATGCGGCACCGCTTACCTCGCCAGACCGATGCGCCGCACATTCTTACTCTTCGCCCTCGTTCTGACCTTCGCGAACACCGCCTTCGCTCAGGCAGACCCGCTCGCCGCCAGCGCCACGAACCCGCAAGAAGTCGTGCAGCAGGACTCCCGCCTCGACGCGGCGCGCCACAAAATATCGGAAGTCATCACGCGCAAGTTCGGCGTCGCGCGCGAAAAAGCGCAAACGATAGCGAGCGCGGTCATGGCGTCCGCGTCGAAATACTCGCTGCCGCCGGCGCTGCTGCTCGCCATCATTTCAATCGAATCGCGTTTCAAGGAAACGGCCGTCGGTGCGAATAACGCAACCGGGCTCATGCAAGTGGTGCCGTCCGCGCACAAGAAGCTCGTGCGCAATGTGGACCTGACGGAGCCGGAGACGAATATCGAAATCGGCTCGTCCATCCTGCATGGCTATCTGAAATCCGCGCAAGGCGATGTCGACGCCGCGCTCAAGAACTACGGCGGTTCGCGTGCTTATGCGGAGAAAGTGAGTCTGCGAGCCAAGACGTTCGAGCCTGTGGCGGCTGTTTATTCAGCGTCCGCGCCTGCTCAGTAATAGCTTCTAGTTGTTATTCTTGCGCGCCGCCGCGTGGCGGATGCCGCAACCTTCACGGCGATGAAACCCGCTTGCGCGCTGAGATGCGGCTTTAGCCGCTTCGATGGTGTTCAACTGTTGTTACTGCGAGTTGTTGCCGTGTCCCATGCCGCCGGGGCTTTTGCTGCTCGAGCTACCCGTGCTGCCGGGGCCACTGCGTTGCATGGTGCCTTGGCCCATGCCGTTGTTCGCGCCGTTATTGCCCATGCCGCTGTTCACGCCGGTACCGCTCGTGCCGTCGCTCGAACCGCCCATGCCGGTGCCGCCCATGCCGACGCCGCCGCCCTTGCCGGACGCGCCCGAGCCCGCTCCCGCCGAGCCATTGCCGCCCGCGCCCATTCCGCCTGCCGCGCCCGCGCCGCCGCCACCGCCTGCGCTACCGCCGCCGCCTGCACCGCCACCGCCGCCGCCCGCCTGCGCATAGACGCCGCCCGACAAGCCCAACACCAGCGCTGAAACTACCAGCTTCGTCCTGATCGCTTTCATTGCAAGTCTCCAAGAGTTAGCGTGCCGGCCGATGCAGCAACTCGCCACACCCGCCGCATTCATAAAGCGCAAGCAACGTGCCGCATCCGCCCGCCTCGCGGCGGTTCAATAGCCGTAGCCCGCAGGCGCGCACGGGACGTAAGCGCGCCGGTAGCCGTCGTAGCAATAGCCGGCCGGCGGCGCGGGCTGCGCATAAGCCGGTTGCGCATACGCCGGTTGCGTATAAGCCGGTTGAGCATAAGCCGGCTGTGCGTAGACCGGCTCCGAATAGGCGGGCTGGGCACTCACGACCGACGTGACCAATGCGCCCAGCACCGCGCCGCCGATCAATGCGCCAACGATGGCGCCACCATCCCCTCCCCCATGGCCATGACCGCCGCCGTGACCGTGTGCAGATGCCTGACCCGCCACGGACAAACTACCGATCATCACTAAGACAAGCGCTGCGCGTTTCATGACTTCTTCTCCGTTCCCGAATGCCGGGTGTATGGAGGCATGTTAAGCAGGCGCTTTGGAAATAGATGCAGCAGTTGGTAACGGTGCATTTCAACGATTACAAATTCGCATTGCTTTGGATTCCGAAACATACGAAGTAACAGGCTCGGCTAAATTTTCCGGGCCGTTACAAAGCATCCCTTGACTTCGAACACTCTTGTGCATGCTTGCCGGAAGCTGCACCGCGACGTTGCATTTGCTCGCACCGGTTACGGTTTGTCACGAAAGCAAAGTCAACGACCCGCGGCCACGCGGCGTTTTCATCGTCACATGCCGATCATGGCGTGTCCAAAGAACGCAGGATCATAGGAGTCGAACATCATGAAGAAAATCGTCGCTGCTCTCGCATCCACGCTGCTCGTAAGCACTGCCTTCGCGCAAACGGCCGCATCCGACGCCGCCAAGGCGCAAGTCAAAGCTGATCATGAAAAGGCCGAAGCTCAGGCCACTGCCAACCACAAGAAGACCGATGCTCAACACGATGCCGCCAAGGCGCAGGCATCCGCCAACAAGGACAAGGCATCCGCTCAGGACGATGCCAACAAGGAAGCCGCGAAAGTAGCGCAGGCGACCACGCCGGAGCAAGCCTCCGACGCCCGCGGTGATGCCGCCAAGGCACAGGCGAAAGCCGACAAGAAGAAGCACGCTGCGCAGTCTAAGGCCGACAAGAAGAAGCAGGACGCAGCGCAAGATGCCAAGGTGGCGCAAGCCAAAGCCGACAAAGAAAAAGTCGAGGCACAAAGCGACGCAAACAAGGCGGCTGCCGATGCGAAGGTCGACGCGGCGAAGAAGTAAGGGAGGCCGGCGTTATCGCATCGCGCATTGGGGCGCGTCGGTACGAGCGTCCCGTGCGTTGTGACATCTGGCGAGCCTGCGGGCTCGCTTTTTCTTTGGCGCTTGCTTGAACCGATTCGATGAAGCCTTCGAACCGCTTCGGCGGTGTGGAGGACTATTTTGGCCTTCGCCGCTCACACCAGCGCAATCGCGGCGGCACCACCACATGTCACGAAGGGCACAGCGTTTTCGTGACCCCGATCAAGCAATCAAACCGTCTGCGCTCGCGACCAAGCGCGGCCGTTGCCTAATGCTGGCAGTACAGCCGTTGCTTCTCGCAATAGCTCGACCGCCCCTTCACGTTCACCGAATGCTTGCGTCAGAGTGCGCCCGGCTAGGAGGTCGTCCACGCATCGCTATTTCCGCCGTGATTCAACCGATGGTGTTCAGCTTTGCTTTACGCGTTAGCCCTTTCCATGCGTAGTCGCGCCGACGGTTGCGCGCTATCGTAGCGGCACCGGCTGGCCAATTGAGACCGACTCGCTCGTGTGTCGTTGCGCTTCAACGTACCGCATCGACGCTCAGTTGCGTTTCGCTGTTTCTCTCGGGTGAACATCAACGGTTGCCTTAACATAGGATCGCGAAGACGATGCATCGAACTCTTCCACTGCGCATGAACGGACGGGTGTCACAGTTGGTCTCTCAGCCGCCGCGCGCCTTGCGGACATCGAATGCGAGCGGCGGCGCGCAGCCCCTGCCCGCCGAGATGAAATCTGATTCGCAGCGCCGCCTCATCATCGAAGCGCTGCTGCCTCACTCACTGGCCGCTGGGGAATTGACGCTCGCGTATCAACCGGTATTGGACAGTGTCACGCGCGAAACGGTAGGCGCCGAGGCGTTGCTGCGCTGGACCAATCAAGAACTCGGTGAAGTGGCGCCGGCAGAATTCATACCGATTGCCGAAAAAGCCGGCTTGCTGCACGACATCGGCAACTGGGCCTTGCGACGAGCCTGTGTGCAGGCTGCCCGCTGGCGCCGGACCATTGCGCCGCGTTTCGTCGTATCGGTGAACGTATCGGCCACGCAATTCGACGAAAGCCTCGTGCGACATATCATGACGTGCCTCGAAAGCACGGGACTCGAAGCTCCCGCATTGCAACTCGAAATCACCGAGAGCATGTCGCTGCCGGATACCGCGGGCGTCGCAGCGACAGCGGCGGCGCTTGCCGATCTGGGCGTGAAGCTCGCCATCGACGACTTCGGCACAGGCTATGCGTCGCTGTCATATCTGAAGCGATTCCCTCTGCACAACCTGAAGATCGACCGCGTGTTCGTCGCGGATCTTCCGGGCAGTCACGAATCCGTCGCCATCACACGCGCACTCATCGACATGGCGCATGCGCTTCACATGACCGTGACCGCCGAAGGCGTCGAGACCGCCGATCAGGCCACGGCGTTATGGGCGCTCGGCTGCGACTTGCTGCAAGGATATCTATTCGGCCGCGCGACGAGCCCGACGGAATTCACTCATGCGTTGGCTCGAAGGCGTGCAGGGCCGAGGCATTGACGCTGGCCGAAGCGAAGGAAACGACTCGTGCGCCTGCTGCCGGGCTCGCCGCAGAAATTGCAGGCGATAACAGCGCCTGCGGAGATGACGAAAATCGGGAGACGACCATGTTCGATGCAGAATTCGTCGCGACGTTTTTGAATCGTTGTGCTAATCATTCAAGTGATGAACACTTCGACTCTTACCTCGGCGTGTTGCGGGAAGGCAATCTGCAGTTCACTCATGAGCTCGGTTACGTCGGATTCTCCAGGATTCGCGACATCAACGCCTGTCGTACCGAGTCGCTGATTTTCGGCGACGGCTCGCGGGCACTGCGCGTCGCAACGCCCGATAGCGACACCGGCTGGTCTCCATGGACCGCGATGCAACCGCTTCCGTGAAGCGCGCTAGATGAGGACATCGACCGAGTGCATTGCTCTCTGTATCTCCGGCGTGCTGATCCACGCCGGATCGCGGATGGTGTCGATCAAGCAATCGACAAAGCACTCGGCCGCCGCGCTGCGCGGCTGTCCCGTCCGCGTGATGACCCCGACGATCGAGTCGTCGAGCTGCTCGCGCAAGGGTATCGCGCAGAGCGATTCGCGCGGCGCGCACCGTTCGACGAGCGGCCACGGAAAAATGCTGACCATATCCGTTCTTTGCAGCAACGAGACCGCAACCGTCAGCGAATGCAGGAAATGAACGCTGTGTGGCGCCGGCAAGCCGTGTTTCGCGAACATCGTGTATGGCGCGAGCCCCTCGGTCTCCGGATCGAGTGCGACGAGCCAGTCGGCATCGAGAAGATCGGCAAGCGACCGGGTCTCACCGCGAGGATGACCTTGCCGCGCGACGACCGCGAGCGTCGTCAGGAAAAGCGGCTTGAACGCGAACTCCGACGCGATTTCGCCCGGCGTCTGACGCCCGATGTGGATGTCGAGACTGCCGTCGCGCAGGCGCGGATTTGCAATCGCAAGCAATCCCTCGAAAAACTCCAACTGCACGTGCGGCATGATCCGCCTAAACCGCAGCACGGCTTCGGGCAGGAACGTCATGGCGACCCACGCCGTCACCGCAATGGAGAGCCGTCCGCGTGCCTCGCCCCGCATCGCGTCGACAGCCTGGTGCGCGCGCTCGATTTGTCCGACGATCAGGCGTGCGTGTTCGAGAAGGGTCCGCCCGTCTGACGTGAGCGTGACTCCGGACGGCGTGCGTGCGACGAGACGAAGCCTGAGATCGCCTTCGAGCTGTTGGAGGCTTTGCGTGATCGCGGCCGGCGACGCATGGAGCAGGCGCGCGGCGCCACGCACGCTGCCTGTGTCGGCGACAGCGACGAGCGCGCGAAGCTGGTGGATCTTCATGCCGAGCGGCAAGCTGGCGATCCCGGCCCGCACGGGGGCGTCGCCTTCCCGGTCGCGAGATTCATGCGGTATATGCCGTCAGTGGCGGATGCGCGCGTCATGCCGAGCGGCCCCTCGTGCACGCTGTGGCCGATGGTTTCGTGCGTAACGAAGAGACGCCGGTAGTCGACGCATAGCGCGTAGCGGCTATTAGGTGTGGTCACCGTCCCGGCAGTTTGCATGGAGTGAAGCGAATGCATCGGCGAGACCCTTGACGAAAGCTTGACGTAAGGATATCGCTGCAACTTGCACCAATAAAATTCGAATTTGTCGCGAGGCTATTCACTTTCGATATACGCTGCGTCGGCGCAACGCGCGGTGCATCTTCGTTCGACAGATTACGAAACACATGACCCGACCGTTGAATTTTCAGCTGATCCAGGCATTTCGCGCGGTCATGCAGCAAGGCACCACCACGGGCGCAGCAGCGATGCTCAACACGACGCAGCCGTCCATCAGCCGTCGCCTTTCCGAGTTGCAAAGGTTCTCGGGCCTCCAACTGTTTGAAGTGCATCATGGCAGGTTGAGACCGACAAGCGAAGGGAAGCTGCTGTACAAGACCATTCAGAAGCACTTCGACGGGCTCGAGAAAATCGAGTCCGTGGTATCGCTGCTGCGCAAGTCGGGCACGGGCGCGCTGTGCCTCGGCTGCACGCCCACGCTGGGCGTCGGGCTGCTGCCGCAGGTCGTTCGGGCGTTCAGGGCGCAGTTTCCGGAGACGTACATCAACATTCAGACGCTCGCCACGACGCAACTGACCGACTTGCTGCGCCAGGATTTGTTCGATCTCATTCTGACCACGGGCAAGCTCGACGAACAGGACTTCGAGACGACGGTCGTGAAGACGATGCCGGCCGTATGCGTGCTGCCGCCGGGCCATCGGCTCGAAAGCGAACCGGTGGTACGCGTTGAGATGCTGCGGTCCGAGCCGTTGCTTTCGCTCGGCGAGATGGACGACCTCACGATCGACATCGAGAACCTGCTTCTCGCGCACGGCATGCCAGCCGAGTTCTCGATTCAGACCACTTCGTCGATCACGATCTGCGCACTGGTGGCAGCCGGCAACGGCGTAGGCATCGTGAACCCGTATGTCGCCAACACGTTCGCGCAAAAGTTGTCGATCAGGCCGCTCATGCCGTCTATCGACGTCGCCGTGCGCATGGCCATGCCCTTGCACACGGCTCCGTCTTTGCTGGCGCGCCGTTTCGTCGAAGCGCTCGATGCGCATCTGCATACGCTCGGCTCGGATGTGTGCGGACGAGAGTGACGCTAACCGCTTAGTGCACCCGCTCGCCGCCCGTTTCATGTTCGAGGCCGGCGCGATGCTCGCTCACCGCCGACGCAGCCTTTAACGCCCGCTCGCGCAGCAAGAGCCGCGCGCTATGCACAGCGGTCAGCGCGACTGCGATCCATATCGGCCCGTACGTTCCCAGCTGACTCGCGGTGAACGGTTCGCCGAGCAGCAAGACCGCGACAGCCACCAGCAACACCGGTTCGACATAGCCGAGAATGCCGAACAGCACGAGCGGCAAATAGCGGCTTGCGCGCAGATAAGAGCCGAGCGCAATCGTGCTCAATGCGCCGAGGCCGGGCAGCAAGACGCTCCATAGAAGCGGCGAATCCGCGACGACGGCGAACGAACCGCGCACGATCAGCGCGATCACGCAGACTGGAGCCAGCATCATCATTTCGATGGCGAACGCCACGAGCGGATCGACGTTGAGCCGCCGCCGCAGCATGAAATAAGGCGGATAGCCGAGCGACACGACGAGCGTGGGCCAAGCGAACGCACGCGTTATGAAGAACTCGTGCGTCACCCCGACCGCAGCCGCTGCCACGCCGGCCCATTGCAGCGCATCGAGCGGTTCCCGGTAGTAGAGGCGCCCGATCAGAACCATCGCGAGCGGCAAAAGAAAATAGCCGAGCGACACTTCGAGCGCGCGTCCATGCAGCGGCGCCCACAAGAATATCCATAGCTGCACGCCGAGGAGCGCTGTGCAGACAACGAAAGCCGCGAGCAGGCGCACGTTTTTGGCGAGGTTCGCCACGAGCGCGCATAATTGCGGCCATCGTTTGGAGAGCGCCACCAGCAGCAGCGCACTCGGCAAAGTCCAGACAATGCGCCATGCAAAAATGTCGAGTCCGTCGAGCGGCGCAAGCCATTTCGTATAGCCCGACAGGAGCGCGAACAAAGCGGAAGCGGCGACGGAAAGCGCAATGCCGCGTCCGAGGACATGCTGATTCATCGAAAGAAGCGCGGGGCGCCGAGTGGTTGCGTTGGCCGGCGAAGCGGAAGAACTGCGCATTCTAACGTCGTATCGCGCGAGCACCGGCGCATGAACCGCGAATAGGCCTGAACTCGCTGCACCGGGACGTTGTCTTAAACCGTCTATGCCCAACGGGCAATCCAGAAGTCCACAGAAAGTCGAGCAACGCGCAAAGCCGCCGCTCACGTCATTGCATCAGCAGCATCCGAACGCCGTGCCCGATTCACACAAGCACGCGAAGAAAACGCCGCATCGATGGAGACGTCATGACTCAAGCTGCCCCGTCGCCCCGCTTTTCCAGTGCCTTTGCCGAAGCCGTTCATGCCGGCTTGTCCAAGCGCCCGCAGAAAGAACTGCCTTCGATGTATCTGTATGACGAAGTCGGCTCTGCCCTCTTCGAAGTGATCACTGCGCTGCCGGAATACGGCGTGACGCGCGCCGAAGAACGCGTGCTGAAGGCGCACGCGACCGACATCGTGGCCGCGCTGCCCGGCAACGTCAAAGTCGCGGAACTCGGAAGCGGAAGCGGACGCAAGACACGCCGCATTCTTGAAGCACTGTGTAAAAAGCAGCCGACCGCCTATTACCCGATCGAAATCTCCCGCACGGCTTTGCAACTGTGCCGCCGCGAACTGGGCGATATCGAGCGCATTTCGATCGTCGGCTATGAACGCGACTATCTGGCCGGCCTGTCCGAAGTGAGCGCCCGGCGTAACAAGGGCGAGCGGCTGCTCGTGCTTTTTCTCGGCAGCACCATCGGCAACTTCGCGCGCCTTGCGGCCACGAAGTTTCTCCAGTCGATCCGCAGCATGCTCGAACCCGGCGATGCCCTCTTGCTCGGCACCGATCTGATCAAGCCCTTGCCCGTGCTGATCGCGGCCTACGACGATCCCATCGGCGTGACGGCGGCGTTCAATCTGAATCTGCTCGCGCGCATCAACCGCGAGTTGCACGGCGACTTTCCGCTCGACGCGTTCGAACACGTCGCGCGCTTCAATCCCGATGCGCGCAGCATCGAAATGCACCTGCGCGCGAAGCGTCCGTTGACGGCGCGCGTGCGCGATGCCGGTTTGCACGTCGACTTCCGCGAAGGCGAAACCATCTGGACGGAAAGCAGCCACAAGTACGCAGCCGAAGAAGTCGCGCCGATTGCCATCGATGCGGGCTTCGAATGCACGCACCAATGGCGCGACGACGAATGGCACTTCGCGGAAAGCCTGCTGGTCGCGCGCTGACGCGTGCCGCTCAGTGCTGCTCAGTGTCGCTCAGTGCTGCTCGAAGCGTTCATAGCGCTTTTCGACGTAACGCTCTTCGCTGAAGAAATCGGTGACGCGGGCATGCGGCGGCCCGCGTCGCAGCCATTCCAGCATTAGATCGACCTGATTCGCCGCGCCCTGAATGACGGCTTCCACCGAGCCGTCGTTGAGATTCGCGACATAGCCGCGCACGCCGAGCGCATGCGCGCGCCGCACCGTGTGATGGCGAAACCCGACGCCCTGCACCACGCCTTTCACACGCACGTAATAGGTTTCGATCCTCGTATCGAGATCCGGGCCGGACATCATGCAATTCCTCGTGACTGATTCATACGCCGCATTGTAGTCACGCGCGCGAATCTGCGTAGACCGCGCGTTCGGACTTGCGCGTTCGAAGTTGCGCGTTCAGCCGAGACGAAACGTCTGCACGTTGTCGTCCCGATCGCCCGTAGTGGGACGCGCCACGCGAGGCAGCGTGACTTCGAAGATGGTGCCCGTTTCGGCGGACGAGCGCACTTTCACGTCGCCGCCGTGCATTCGCGCGATTTCCCGCGTGATGTACAGGCCGAGCCCGAGCCCGCCCGATTCATGCTGACGCCGCCCCGACCGATACGGCGCGAAGATGTTCGGCACCAGGTCGGGCGGGATCTCGCCCGCGTTCTGCACGACGATGCTGACGTTCTGCGCGCCGCCTTCCAGCCGCACCTGTATCGCGGCGCCTTCGAGCCCGTGCTGCAGCGCGTTGCCGATCAGATTCGAGAACACTTGCGAGAGCAGATCGCCGTCGGCTTGCAGGAGCGTGTCGCCCTGACGCAGCACGAAGATGCGTCCCTTGCCGACGCGCGCCTCGTATTCCTCGACGATATTCTTCGCAAGCGTACTGAGTTCGACCGCTCGCGGCTGCAGCGTCACGCGGCCGCCGCGCAGCCGCGCGAGGTTCAGCAACTGATCGACCATGCGGACCATGCGCATGCCGCTCGACTTGATGCGCGTGCCGATATTCGCGACGTTCTCGTCCTTCACGAAGCGCGACAGATATTCGGCCGACGCGATCACCGCCGACAGCGGCGTGCGCAGGTCGTGACCGAGCACGGCCATCAGCATTTCGTTCGCATCGAGCAGTTGCTGCACGGTCGCGAGTTGCGTCGCGAGTTGCTGCTTCTGCCGTTCGATCTGAATGAAGACATCCACCTTCGAATTGAGGATGCGCGAATCGAACGGCTTGTACAGAAAGTCCACCGCGCCCGCTTCGTAGCCGCGAAACGTGCGGTTCGTGTCCTGCGCCGTCGCGGTCAGAAAGATGATCGGCACGTGCGCGGTGCGCGGGCTGCCGCGCATGAATTCCGCCAGCTCGAAGCCATCCATACCGGGCATGTTGACGTCGAGGATGGCGAGCGCGACTTCGTGCTTGAGCAGGAGTTCGAGCGCAGCCGGACCCGATTCCGCCTTCAGCACCGACAGATCCGGCCGCGCGAGCGACGCTTCGAGCGCGGTGATGTTGTTGCGGATGTCGTCGACGATCAGCACATGAATGGGTTGCGTCATCTGGTGACTCCTTGCCTTCGTTGTTGCGTGTCGAACGTCTTATCGGCGCGCGCGTCCCGCGAGGCGCACGACCATGTCGTCCAGCGTGAGAATGTCCTGCACCGCCCCTTGCGCGATGGCCCCGAGCGGCATCGCGGTCGCCGAGGCCGTCTTCGGGTCCTGCGCCCAGCATAGGCCGCCTGCATCGCGGATCGCGCGTGCGCCGCGCGCGCCGTCGTCGTTCGCGCCCGAGAGCACGATGCCGAGCAGCCGCTTGCCGTACGCATGCGCCGCGGATTCGAACAGCACGTCCACCGATGGCCGCGAGAAGCGCACCGGCGGGTCCACCGACAGCGCGATGGCAGGCGGCTCGCCGCCTTCGGCCTCGACCATCATGTGATAGCCGGGCGGCGCGAAATACACCGTGCCGGGCGCGATCTCGTCCTTGTCGAACGGTTCCACCACGCGCAGCCGGCAGCGTTCGGCAAAGAGCGCGGGCAAGAGGCTCGGCTGACCGTGCCGCACATGCACCACGACCAGCACCGGCGCCGCGAAGTCGCGCGGCAACTCGGGCAGCAGCAGGTTGAGCGCCTCGACGCCGCCCGCGGATGCGCCGATCACCACGGCGTCGAAGGCATCGGGGATGGCTGCGGGGCTCATCGCTATACCTTCTGATAAAGCCGCTCGCGCGCGTTGAAATCCGCGAAGCGGTCCGAGTGTCTGGAAAAGCGCAGGCTTTCCTTGCTGCCGAGTCCGAGAAAGCCGCGCCGCACGAGCGAATCGCTGAAGAGTCCGAGCGCGCGATCCTGCAACGCGCGATCGAAATAGATCAGCACGTTGCGGCACGAAACGAGGTGCGCTTCCAGAAACACGCTGTCGGTGGCGAGGCTGTGATCCGCGAACACGACGCGCGACTTGAGCGTCTGCGAGAACTTCGCCGCGCCGTACGCCGCGTGATAGTAGTCCGACAACGAACGTTTGCCGCCCGCCGCAAGGTAGTTCTGGCTGAAGCCCGCCATGCGCTCCAGCGGATAGATGCCGCTCTCCGCCTGCCGCAACGCTTCGGCGTTGATGTCCGTCGCATAGAACAGCGTGCGCTCCGCGATGTTCTCCTCGGCGAACAGCACCGCGAGCGACCACAGCTCTTCGCCGCTGCTGCAGCCCGCGACCCACACCTTGATGGACGGATACGTCTGCAGAATCGGCACGACCTGCTCGCGTATCGCGCGGAAATAGCTCGGGTCGCGGAACATTTCGCTGACCTGCACCGTGAGGTACTGAAAGAGCCGCGCGAAGAGCGCCGGTTCGCGCAGTATGCGCTCCTGCAACTGCGAAAGCGTTTCGCATTCCAGGTCATGCACGGCCTGCGCGAGCCTGCGCCGCAGCGAACTCACCGAGTAATGCCGGAAGTCGTGCTGATACTTGAGATAGATGGCTTCGAGGAGCAGCTTCAGTTCGATGTCGAACGTGGCGTCTTCCTCGTGCTTGCTGTCGTTCATCGGGTCGAATGTCGGTTCATCGCTGCCGCAGCCAGACGCGGCATAACGACACGAGCTTATCCACGTCGATAGGCTTAGATATGTAGTCGTCCGCACCCGCCTCGAGACATTTCTCGCGATCGCTCTGCATGGCTTTCGCCGTCAGCGCGATGATCGGCAGGCGCGCGTGCTCGGGGTTCTTGCGAATCTCGGTCATCGCGGTGAGGCCGTCCATCTCCGGCATCATCACGTCCATCAGAACCAGATCGATGTCGTCGCGGCGCACGAGCGCCTCCAGCGCCTCGCGTCCGTTGCGCGCGATTTCGAGCGTCGCGCCGAGCGGCTCGATCACGCGCGAAAGCGCGAAGATATTGCGCACGTCGTCTTCCGCGAGAAGGATGTTGCGGCCTTCGAACACGTCGTCGCGCTGACGGGCCGCGCGCAGCATGCGCTGCTGCTCCGGCGGCAGCGCGCTTTCGACGCTGTGCAGGAACAGCGTCACTTCGTCGAGCAAGCGCTCCGGCGACTTCGCGCCCTTGATGATGATGGACTTCGAGTAACGCCGCAGACGCTGCTCTTCTTCAGCGGAAATCTGCCGGCCGGTATAGACGATGACCGGCGGCGACGCGTGGCCGCTGCTCGTCGAGACTTTCTCCAGCAACTCGTAGCCCGAACCGTCGGGCAGCGCCAGGTCCATCACGATGCAATCGAACGGCGCGCGCTTCATCTCCTCCAGCGCCTCGGATATCGATCCGGCTTCCACGATGCCGACCGTCTCGCTCGCCAGCAACGCGTGGATGCTTTGCCGCAGCGCCGGGTCGTCCTCGACCACGAGCACGCGCCGCGGGCCCTGCGACGAACGCGCTTCCAGCTTGCGGATGGCCTGCGCGAGATCGTCGCGGGCGCTCGGCTTGAGCGTATAGCCGATCGCGCCGAGATGCAGCGCGACGTCGGCGTGATCCGTGGCGGACACGATGTGAATCGGGATGTGGCGCGTCATCGGGTCGTGCTTGAGCCATTCGAGCACCGTGAGACCCGACTGATCGGGCAAGCCGATATCCAGCAGAATGCCGTTCGGTTGCATGGAGCGCGCGAGTTCGACGCCCTGCGTGGCCGTAGCCGCGTGCACGCAATCGAAGTCGAGTTCGTGCGCGAGGTCGTACAGGATATGCGCGAAACGTCGATCGTCCTCGATCACGAGAATCACGCGATTCGGCCGCTGACGTTTCGCGCGGTCATCGGGGATGCCTTGCGGCTCGGGCATCGCGGGAACCGGTTGCGGGGGAACGGGCGAGGGCGCGGGCGCAGGCGCCGCGGCGCGCGGCGGCTCGACCGCAGCCGGTTCGGGCTCTTTCATGTGGCCGATGGTGTCGAGCTTCGCGGTCACGGTGCCTTCGCGGGCGGTGATCGGCAGCGTTACCGAGAACACGCTGCCACGTCCCACTTCGCTCGATACGCCGACCGAGCCGCCGAGCAGCCGCGAGAACTCGCGCGAGATCGACAGGCCGAGGCCGCTGCCGCCGTACTTGCGGCTCGTCGTGCCGTCCGCCTGCTGGAACGCCTGGAAAATGAGGTCTTGCTTGTCGCGCGGAATGCCGATGCCCGTATCGCGTACTTCGAAGCGCACGGCGTCGTCGCCCGCGCGCAGAACGGCGACGGTCACGCTGCCGCGCTCGGTGAACTTGAACGCGTTGGACAGCAGGTTGCGCAGCACTTGCAAAAGCCGCTGACTGTCGGTGACGAAGTACTGCGGCACGTTCTCGCCGATGTCGGTGATGAACGATAGCCCCTTGCTTTCCGCGACCGGCGTGAACGATTGCCGCAGCGCCTGCATCAGCGATTCCACTGCCGTCGGCGCGAACTGCACGTCCATCTGGCCGGCTTCGACCTTCGAGAGATCGAGAATGTCGTTGATGAGCGAAAGCAGATCGCTATTGGACGAGTGAATCGTTGCGGCGTAGCGCACCTGCTCGTCCGTCAGATTGCCCTGCTTGTTGTCCTGAAGCAGCTTCGCAAGAATCAGCGAGCTATTGAGCGGCGTGCGAAGTTCGTGCGACATGTTCGCGAGGAACTCGGACTTATACTGGCTCGCGCGCTCCATTTCCAGCGCGTTGGCGGTCAACTCCTGCTGCGCCTGAAGCAGTTCGGTCTTCTGCCGCTCCAGATGCTGCGCATGCTCTTCGAGTTGCACGTTGGTCTGTTCGAGCTCGGCCTGTTGCTGTTCGAGACGCGCCTGCGAGTCTTGCAACGCGCGGCCGCGTTCCTCCAGTTCCTCGTTCGACACGCGCAGTTCTTCCTGCTGCACCTGCAATTCTTCGCTTTGCCGCTGCGTTTCTTCGAGCAGTTCGACAAGCCGCATGCGATACCGCGCCGAGCGCATCGCCATGCCCATCGCTTCGGCGGCCAGTTCCAGCAGCACGCGGGCGTCGTCGAAACGGCCCTCCTCGCCGACGAAACCGACTTCGATCGCGCCCGCCACATCGCCATCGGCGTAAAGCGGCGCGACGATCACGCGCGATGCCGACGCCGCGCCGAGCGCCGATCCCGCCTTCAGATAATGCGCGGACGCATCGCGAAGCTGAAGCACGCGCTTGTCGACGATCGCCTGCCCGACGAGCCCCTCGCCGCGCGCGATGCGGCGCGGCGCGCCGTTTTCGTCGGGCAGCGCCCAGGCCGCGATGCGTTCGAGCGTCTCGCCTTCGAGGACGTAGACTACGCCCACCTTCGCATTCACATACGGAATGAGAGAACGCAAAATGCTGACGCCGATGGACGCCGGAGACTGCTCGCCGCGCAATTGCAGACTCATCTGCGCGACGCCTTCCTGCAACCAGGCGGTGCGTTGTACCGCGAGCCGCGATTTGATATACAGGTGCGCCACGATCGAAAGCACGAGCAGCACGAAAATGCCCATCGCGCGATTCAGTTGCAGCACTTCGTGGGTCGCGGTCGCATCGGCCGACGAAAGCGCGTAGCCGAGAATCATCAGCACCGACGCCGCGCCCGCGGTAATGATCGGCACGGCCGGGCGGTTTATCCACATGCACAGCACGACGGGCAACACGTAGAACACCCAGATCGCGACGCGCATGGGCATCAGCAGATCGATGGCGAACACCACCGCAAGAGAAATTGCGATGGCGATGTAGATCCAAAGAGCGTGGTTGCGGTTGTCCTGAGGCATCGTTGACCAGTAGTGTGTCCGTTTTGCGAAGGCCGCGCGCCCCGCAGCAGGCACGGACCATAGCACGAGCCGCAACGCCTTGTCACATCGGCTCCGGCGGCGATTCGCGCGGCCATTTCGGCGCGGCACTTGTTACGAACGATCGCGCGAAGAGCGCATCTCACGAGGTAAGAATGACAGATATATCCGGCTCTCGCGTGCTCATCACCGGCGCCTCGGGTTTCGTCGGGTCGGCGCTCGCGCGGCTCGCCATCGAACGCGGTTTCAAAGTGCGGCTGCTCGTGCGCGCGACGAGTCCGCGCAAGAACGTGGAGTCGCTCGACGCGGAAATCGTCGTCGGCGACATGCGCGACGAAGCGTCGATGCGCGCGGCGCTCAAGGGCGTGCGCTATCTCTTTCACGTCGCGGCGGACTATCGCATCTGGGCGCCGGACCCGAGCGAGATCGAGCGCGCGAACCTGCAAGGCACCGAGGCCACCATGCGCGCGGCGCTCGCCGAAGGCGTCGAGCGCATCGTGTATACGAGCAGCGTCGCGACGTTGAAGGTGACGAGTTCGGGTGCGATCGTCGACGAAACGAAGCCGTCGGATGCGGCGAGCACCATCGGCGCGTACAAGCGCAGCAAGGTGCTGGCCGAGCGCGCGGTGGAGCGGATGGTCGCGAACGACGCGCTGCCGGCGGTCATCGTCAATCCGTCGACGCCCATCGGCCCGCGCGACGTGCGTCCGACGCCGACGGGGCGCATCATCGTCGAGGCGGCGACCGGCAAGATTCCGGCGTTCGTCGATACAGGGCTGAATCTCGTGCATGTCGATGACGTCGCGAACGGCCACTTTCTCGCGCTGGAACGCGGCAAGATCGGCGAGCGCTACATTCTCGGCGGTGAGAACCTGCCGTTGCAGCAGATGCTCGCGGACATCGCGGCGCTCGTCGGCCGCAAGCCGCCGACCATCAAGCTGCCGCGCGGGCCGCTGTATCCGCTCGCCATCGGCGCGGAAATGTTCGCGAAGGTGAGCGGCAAGGAGCCGTTCGTGACCGTCGACGGCCTGCGGATGTCGAAGAACAAGATGTACTTCACGTCGGCGAAGGCGGAAGCGGAACTGGGCTATCGGGCGCGGCCGTATCGCGAAGGCCTGCGCGACGCGCTCGACTGGTTCCGGGCGAACGGCTATCTCGACGCGTGAGACGTGCGGGCGCAGTCCGCCGATCGCCTGCAACGCACTCTTGTATAAGACCCAAAAATTCTAAGTCATTGATCCAACGGGGAAAGGTCCGTTTTCCGGTGCTTCGGCGAGCAATTTCACGCACGCGGCGCCCGCAAAATCAGGCAAAATAGCGGACTGATGCCGGAAGGCGCGAGCAACCATGTTGCGTGCGACCGCAGGCGCGAAAGCGCCCGCGCAGGTCCACAGCAGCCGGCGGTCCTTTTTCAACCCGTTTCTGGATGTCGAGACAAGCGATGAGTAATCAGCAACCCACCATCATCTACACCCTGACCGACGAAGCTCCGCTGCTCGCGACCAGCGCCTTTCTGCCGATCATCCGCACGTTCACCGCGCCGGCCGGCGTGAACGTGGAAACCAGCGACATTTCGCTCGCCGGGCGCATTCTCGGCGAATTCCCCGAATTCCTGACCGAAGAGCAACGCGTCCCGGACAACCTCGCCGAACTCGGCCGCCTCACGCAGCTTCCGGACACCAACATCATCAAGCTGCCGAACATCAGCGCTTCGGTGCCGCAGCTCGTCGCCGCGATCAAGGAACTTCAGGGCAAGGGCTACAAGGTGCCCAACTATCCGGAAGAGCCGAAGAACGACGAAGAAAAGGCCATCGCCCAGCGTTACTCGAAGTGTCTCGGCAGCGCGGTGAACCCGGTTCTGCGCGAAGGCAACTCGGACCGCCGCGCGCCGCTCGCCGTCAAGAACTACGCGAAGAAGCATCCGCACAGCATGGGCGAATGGAGCATGGCGTCGCGCACGCACGTCGCGCACATGAAGCACGGCGACTTCTATCACGGCGAAAAGTCCATCACGAACGACAAGGCGCGCGAAGTGCGCATGGAACTCGTCACGAAGCGCGGCGAAACCATCGTGCTGAAGCCGAAGGTCAAGCTGCAGGAAGGCGAGATCGTCGACAGCATGTTCATGAGCAAGAAGGCGCTCATCGCGTTCTACGAAGACCAGATGGAAGACGCGCGCAAGACCGGCGTCATGCTGTCGCTGCACGTGAAGGCGACCATGATGAAGGTGTCGCACCCGATCGTCTTCGGCCACGCGGTGAAGGTGTTCTACAAGGACGCGTTCGCCAAGCACGCGAAGCTCTTCGAAGAACTGGGCGTGAACGTCAACAACGGTCTGGTCGATCTGTATTCGAAGATCGAGGCGCTGCCGGAATCGCAGCGCGATGAAGTCATCCGCGACATGCACGCGTGCCACGAGCACCGTCCGGCACTGGCGATGGTGGATTCGGCGAAGGGCATCTCGAACCTGCACGCGCCGAACGACGTGATCGTGGACGCGTCGATGCCCGCGATGATTCGCGCCGGCGGCAAGATGTGGGGCGCCGACGGCCGCCCGCAAGACACGAAGTGTCTGATTCCGGAAAGCACGTTCGCGCGCATCTATCAGGAAATCATCAACTTCTGCAAGACCAACGGCGCGTTCGACCCGCGCACCATGGGCACGGTGCCGAACGTCGGCCTGATGGCGCAGAAGGCCGAAGAGTACGGCTCGCACGACAAGACCTTCGAGATTCCGGAAGACGGCACGGCGCGTATCGTCGATAACGCGACGAACGAGGTCATCGAATCGCTCACGCAGCAAGTGGAGCAAGGCGACATCTGGCGCATGTGCCTCGTGAAGGACGCGCCGATCCGCGACTGGGTGAAGCTCGCCGTCACGCGCGTGCGCAATTCGGGCATGCCGGCCGTGTTCTGGCTCGACCCGTATCGTCCGCACGAGAACGAGCTCATCAAGAAGGTCGAGACGTACCTGAAGGATCACGATACCGAAGGGCTCGACATTCAGATCATGTCGCAAGTGCGCGCCATGCGTTACACGCTCGAACGCGTGATCCGCGGCCTCGACACCATTTCGGTGACCGGCAACATTCTGCGCGACTACCTGACCGACCTGTTCCCGATCATGGAACTCGGCACGAGCGCGAAGATGCTGTCCATCGTTCCGCTGATGGCGGGCGGCGGCCTGTATGAAACGGGCGCGGGCGGCTCGGCGCCGAAGCACGTGCAGCAACTGGTGCAAGAGAACCACTTGCGCTGGGATTCGCTCGGCGAGTTCCTGGCGCTGGCGGTGTCGCTGGAAGAGCTCGGCATCAAGAGCAACAACGCGAAGGCGAAGCTCGTCGCGAAGGCGCTCGACGCCGCCACCGGCAAGCTGCTCGACAACAACAAGGGCCCGTCGCCGAAAACCGGCCAGCTCGACAACCGCGGCAGCCAGTTCTACCTCGCCATGTACTGGGCGCAGGAACTGGCGAACCAGACGGAAGATCGCGAACTGGCCGAGTTCTTCGCGCCGCTCGCGAAGAGCCTGGCCGAGAACGAGCAGAAGATCGTCGAGGAACTGACGGTCGTGCAGGGCAGCGAAGCGGATATCGGCGGCTATTACAAGCCGGAAGACGCGAAGCTCACCGCTGTGATGCGTCCGAGCCAGACGCTCAACGCCGCGCTCGCACAGGCGCAATCGAAGTAACGCAGCAAGGAGCGCGGGCGGCATGTCCGCGCTCACCGTCGCGTTGGCGTTCGGCGCCAACGCGATTTCTTTTCGAACGCCTGCTCGCGGCGTTCAATCCCAGCGGCATTCAGCCCCGCGCCGTTTCAACGCATTTGGTTACAACGTGTGCCGGCTCGCAGGAAAGGGAGCAGGTAAAATTCTTGCCCTCGCTGCCAGCTTCGCAAGACATCCAACTTCGCATGAATCTACATGACCAGCTCGGCGCGCTGGAGTCGAGCCTCGATGCGCTCCTCCGGGCCGCCACCGTTCCTGCTGCTACCGGCCAGTCTGTCGCTGCGTCGGCCACCGACGATATCGCCGAGCCGCCTTTCCCGCTGCCGCCCCGCGCGGACGAATTGCAGGAAACCGCGCTCGCAGCCGCCGACGCGCCGACGCAAGCGCTTGCCGACGCCGAGCCCGACGCGCCGCCTGCGCTCAATGTTTCGCGCCCGGACCGCGACACCATTCAGATGACCATCGGCGGCAAGTCCGTGCTGCTGAATCCGCAGGGCGTGTCGGAGTTGATCGAGGAGTTGTCGAACGTGCGGGCGTCGATGTCGGTGGAACAGCCGATGGGCGTTGCGCCCGGCTGGCGCTTCGCGGCGACGAAGAACCCGGTGATGGCGGTGCAGAAGCACGCGAACGGCGACCGCCTGCTGATCATGCGGCACACGGGTCACGGCTGGGTGCCGTTCACGTTTTCGCCGGACATGGTCGTCGAACTGTACGCGATGCTGACGCGGCGCTAAGTTCCGCGCCGCCGCTAAGTCAAGAACCTTCCTGCGTCGGCGCCTGAACGCGCGCCTTCCACTGTCCGCCCTTGCCGCTCCAGTAGCGCACGGCCGAACCGATCGTCGCCGAAACATAGAACAGCGCGACGAGCGGCAACAGCGGCGCCCACAACAACGACCGCCGGTAGTAACGCAGCATCGGGCCATAGGCGATGCACATCATCGCCCAGGCCGCGCAGGCGGGCCATGCGCGCGCGCCCCACGTCAGCGCGAAGACCGGCGGCACCAGATAGATCAGCGCCATGCCGAGCACCGTGCCGGCCAGCAGCAGCGGCGAATAGCGCAACTGCGTGAACGCGGTGCGCGCGATCATGTTCCAGATTTCGCGCCAGTCGTCGTACGGGCGCAGCGACTCGCTGCGGTCCGCGAGATCGAGGCGAATGGGGCGCGCGTCCGCTTTGCCCGCGCGATGCTTGATGCGCAGCGCGAGACTGCAATCGTCGATCAGTTCGCCGCGAATCGATTCGATACCGCCCGCCTCCGCCAGCGCCGAACGGCGCACGAGCATGCAGCCGCCCGCCGCGCCCGCGGTCATCTTGCGCCGGTCGTTGACCCAGGCGAACGGGTACAGCTTCGCGAAAAAGAACACGAACGCCGGGATAAGCGCCTTCTCCCACGGCGAATCGCAGCGCAGGCGCACCATCAGCGAAACGAGATCGCGATCTTCCAGGATGGTACGCGCGACCAGTTGCGTTGCGGCATCGGCCGGATGGTAGATGTCGGCGTCGGTGAGCAACAGGAATTCGGCGGGAAGACCGAGCGTGTCGATCGCATTGATGCCCTGCGACTGCGCCCAGACCTTGCCCGACCATCCCGGCGGCAACGGCTTGCCCGTCAGCACGGTCAGACGGTCTTCGAGGCCGAGATCGCGGGCTGCGGCGAGCGCGACGGCGGCCGTGCCGTCGGTGCTGTGATCGTCGACGACCACGACGTGGAACGCGCCCGCATAGTCCTGCTTCAGCAAGGAGCCGACCGCGCGGCCGATCACGTCGGCTTCATTGCGGGCGGGGACGACTGCGACGAGCGCCGGCCACGCGCCGCGCCGCGCGATCTCCGCTCGGCCGACGGCGTGCACGGCGGCATCCGAAAGCGCGGGCGCGGGCTGCGCGCGCCAGAAGCCACCTCGCGCAACGAGCAGCACGATCCAGATCAGCAACGACAGCCAGGCGATGAGTAACATGAGTTTGACGATTAGCTTGAACCCGCGTGGCGGGCAGCGCACCCATGGGCGCGCGAGCATCGACCGCGCTTGACGGCGAAGCACGCGTTGCACGGAGGACACACGAATCAGGATGGCGGCGGCCTGCCGAAACCAGCCGCCGCGGATGTACACGGCGCGGGAAAACGCGATGCCGCAAGCGTTCACGCCGTCCCGGGCGACCGACAGTTTAATGGCTTTGGCGCGCGGGCGTATCGACGTCGCGCCCCACGCGCTCGCCCGCGCCGCGCGGCGAGCGCTCAAAAAGGGAACGCGTTAGAATACGCGGTCAATCTCGGCGCGCAGACAAACTTACCGGGTCCTTCTTCCGGTGTGCTTCAGGACGTTGCAGGCATTGCGTATGCAACGTCAATCATTCGAAGCGTGAGTTGCGCGTCTATTACCCGAAACCCGCGCTAGTCGGAGTTCGCTCGAACATGCGTATCATCCTTGCTCAACCCCGCGGTTTTTGTGCGGGCGTGGTCCGTGCGATCGAAATTGTCGATCGCGCGCTCGAACGGCATGGCGCCCCCGTCTACGTTCGCCATGAGATCGTTCATAACCGGCACGTTGTCGACAACCTGCGTGGCAAGGGCGCGCGTTTCGTGGAAGAACTCGACGAAGTGCCGCAAGGCGCGGTCGCCATTTTCAGCGCGCACGGCGTGGCGCACAGCGTGGAACGCGATGCCGAGGCACGCGGTCTCGACGTGCTGGACGCCACGTGCCCGCTCGTGACCAAGGTCCACGTGCAGGGCCGGCAATATGTATCGCAAGGACGCACGCTGATTCTGATCGGCCACGCCGGGCATCCGGAAGTGGAAGGCACCATCGGTCAGATTCCCGGCAAGGTGGTGCTCGTGCAGAGCGAAGCCGAAGTCGACACCATGTCGCTGCCGCCCGACACGCCCGTCGCTTACGTCACGCAGACGACGCTTTCGGTGGACGACACGCGCGGCATCATCGACGCATTGCAGCGCCGCTTCAGCGATATCGTCGGGCCGGACACGCGCGACATCTGCTACGCGACGCAGAACCGGCAGGCCGCGGTGCGCGAGTTGTCATCGCAAGTCGATGTCCTGCTCGTGGTCGGCGCGACCAACAGTTCCAATTCGAACCGCCTGCGGGAGATCGGCACCGAAAGCGGCGTGCCGAGCTATCTCGTCGCGGACGGTTCCGAGATCAAGCCCGAGTGGTTTGCGCATGCGCAGACGGTCGGCATCACGGCGGGCGCTTCGGCACCCGAAGAAATGGTCGAACATGTGATCGATGCCCTGCGCGCCTTCGGACACGTCGAAGTCACGACGATGAACGGCCGCGAGGAAAAGGTCGAATTCAAACTCCCCGCGAAGTTGCTGCAACCGCTCGCCGCGCTGTCGGCCACGGCGGCAACGGCGATTCGCGAAGAATAAGGAGAGGACGCAATTGTCTATTCCGATGCTCCAGAAGGTCCGCGTTGGCGCGTACATCGCCCGCCAGCATTTTTCGCGCAACAAGCGTTATCCGCTCGCGCTCATGCTGGAACCGCTGTTCCGCTGCAATCTGGCGTGTAACGGCTGCGGCAAGATCGACTATCCGGACCCGATCCTGAACCAGCGCCTGTCGCTGGAAGAGTGCCTCGGCGCCGTCGACGAGTGCGGCGCGCCGGTCGTCTCCATTGCGGGCGGCGAGCCGCTTCTGCATAAGGAAATGCCGCAGATCGTGAAGGGCATCATCGCGCGCAAGAAGTTCGTCTATCTCTGCACGAACGCGCTGCTGATGGAAAAGAAGATGGACGATTACCAGCCGAGCCCGTACTTCGTCTGGTCCGTTCACCTCGACGGCGATCAGGCCATGCACGACCATTCGGTGTCGCAGGACGGCGTGTACGAGAAGGCCACGAAAGCGATCCGCGAAGCCAAGCGCCGCGGCTTTCGCGTGAACATCAACTGCACGCTGTTCAACGATGCCGATCCGGAACGCGTCGCGAAGTTCTTCGACACGCTCGGACCGATGGGCGTGGACGGCATCACGGTGTCGCCGGGCTACGCTTACGAGCGCGCGCCGGACCAGCAGCACTTCCTGAACCGCGACAAGACCAAGACGCTGTTCCGTGAGATCTTCAAGCGCGGCAACAACGGCAAGAACTGGTCGTTCAGCCAGTCGGCCATGTTCCTCGACTTCCTCGCGGGCAACCAGACGTACCAGTGCACGCCGTGGGGCAACCCCGCGCGCACGGTGTTCGGCTGGCAGCGCCCGTGCTATCTGCTCGGCGAAGGTTACGCGAAGACCTTCAAGGAACTGATGGAAACCACCGAGTGGGAGAAGTACGGCACGGGCAACTATGAGAAGTGCGCGGACTGCATGGTCCACAGCGGCTTCGAGGCGACCGCCGTGATGGATACGGTCGCGCATCCGTTGAAGGCGCTGGGCGTGTCGATGCGCGGGCCGCGCACGGAAGGCGCTTACGCGAAGGAACTGCCGATCGACAAGCAGCGTCCGGCCGAATACGTATTCTCGAAGCACGTCGAGATCAAGCTGGAAGAGATTGGGCGCGCGCAGAAGAACAAGTCGTCGAAGACGGCTGCGGCGGCGCACTGAGTTTTCGTTGACCGACAAGATGTGCGAAGGGCGGATGGCTTGCGGGCCATTCGCCCTTTTTCTTTGCGCTACCAGATCGTCTTGACGTGCTCGTACTCGCGGATCAGCCGATCCCGCGTCACGATGGGCGCCGCGAGCGCACGCGCCGTCGCAACGATCAGGCGATCCGCTGGATCGTTGTGAAACTCGCCCGGCAAGTCGATCGACTTGATGGCGATGCTGTTATCGACGGGCATGAACCGCACCGCGTCGATTCGATTCACTTTGTCGATCCAGTCGCCGACGTCCATCGACAGTCCTATCTTGCCGCGCCGCACGAGCAGCGCAATCTCCCACGCCGAGATGGTGGAGACGACGATCTCGCCGCGTTCGCCTGATTCCTTCTCGATTGCCGCGCGCGCCTGCTTGCTGAGCGTGCCTCCGCTCACCCACCAGAGCAGCGTATGCGTGTCCAGCACGATCACCGATACGCCTCCCAATCGTCCTCGCCGATCGGCTCAAACGCGTCTTCGCAAAACAGCACGCTGCCGCGCAATTCCTGCAGCGGCGTGAGCGCCGAGTTGTCATACCGCCGTACCTCGAGCACGGGCTTTCCATGGTCTGTCACGATCATGCTCTCTCCTGTCGATTCCACGAGCCGGAAGTATTCGAGCGCCTTCGCCTTGAACTCCGATTTCGAAACTCGCTTGTGAGACATGATATCGACCCTGGTCACGTGACGGTAGTCATTTTAGCCTCGTCCGGATGGAATAGGCAAAACGGACATTCTTCGAACTCCAAATGAAAACGCGACGGCTCGCGCCGTCGCGTTTTCAGTCATCGCTCTCTGCAATCAGTCACGCATCAGCAGCACTTCCCTGCTCCCGATCCGTACCGCGCCTCCTGCCGCTCGCGGAAAAACTCCGCGTACGTCATCACGGGCTTGTCGGGATGCGTCGTTTGCATGTGCGTGACGTACGCATCGTAATCAGGCATGCCGACCATCAGGCGCATGGCCTGGCCGAGATACCGCCCTGCTTGCCGAAGATCGCTGAACATGGCCGACTCCTTGGCTTCTGGTGCTCAATGACCCGAGCGCACTGCCGCGCCGCCGCCCGTGGGCATCGGTTCGAACGGCGTTTCGCGCACCGTCGGCCGCGCCTCGCGGCGCGCGCGCAGCACGGCCAGCACGCCGTACACGACAATGCTCACCACGACGAACATGAAGAGCCCCGACAGCGCGGCATCGACGTAATCGTTGAAGATGATGCGCTGCATCTCCGGCAACGACTTCGCCGGCGCCATCACCTTGCCTGCCTCGAACGCGTCGCGCAGCTTGCCGGCATGCGCGAGGAAGCCGACCTTCGGGTTGGCGTCGAAGATCTTCTGCCAGCCGGCGGTCAGCGTGCAGATGAGCAGCCATACCGTCGGCACGATCGTCACCCAGGCGAAACGCTCGCGCTTCATCTTGAACAGCACGACGGTGCCGAGCGTCAGCGCGATACCCGCGAGCATCTGATTCGAGATGCCGAAGAGCGGCCACAGCGTATTGATGCCGCCGAACGGATCGACCACGCCCTGATACAGGAAGTAGCCCCAAGCCGCGACGCACAAGCCGGTGGCGATGAGATTGGCCACCAGCGATTCCGTGCGGCGCAGCGCCGGATGGAACGTGCCGAGCAGGTCTTGCAGCATGAAGCGCCCGGCGCGCGTGCCGGCGTCGACCGCGGTCAGAATGAAGAGCGCCTCGAAGAGAATCGCGAAGTGATACCAGAAGGCCATCATCGCCGGGCCGCCAATCACGCGATGCAGAATCTCCGCCATGCCGACTGCCAGCGTCGGCGCGCCGCCCGCCCGCGCGACGATGGTCGTTTCGCCCACGGCCTTCGCCGTCGAGGTGAGCATGTCCGGCGTCAGCGTGAAGCCCCACGACGTGACGGTTTGCGCGACTGCGTCCGGCGTCGTGCCGAGCAGCGCGGCGGGGCTGTTCATCGCGAAGTAGATGCCCGGCTCGATCACGCAGGCGGCGACGAGCGCCATGATCGCGACGAACGACTCCATCAGCATTGCGCCGTAGCCGATGAAGCGCATGTTCACTTCGTTATCAATCATCTTGGGCGTGGTGCCCGACGAGATCAGCGAGTGGAAGCCCGACACCGCGCCGCACGCGATCGTGATGAACAGGAACGGGAACAGGTTGCCCGCCCACACCGGACCCGAGCCGTCGACGAACTTCGTGAACGCGGGCATCTTCAGTTCGGGCGCGACGATCAGAATGCCGATCGCGAGGCCGAGGATCGTGCCGATCTTGAGGAACGTCGACAGATAGTCGCGCGGCGCGAGCAGCAGCCACACGGGCAGCACGGACGCGATGAAGCCGTAGCCGATCAGAATCCACGTGAGCTGAACGCCCGTGAACGTGAAGAGCGGCGCGAGCGTCGGCGATTGCGCGACCTGCCCGCCGTAGGTGATCGCGAGCATCAGCAGCACGAAGCCGATGATCGACACTTCACCGATGCGGCCCGGACGAATGAAGCGCGTATAGACGCCCATGAAGAGCGCAATTGGAATGGTCGCCGCGACGGTGAACGTGCCCCACGGCGAATTCGTCAGCGCTTTCACGACGATCAGCGCGAGCACCGCGAGAATGATCACCATGATGAGGAACGCGCCGAAGAGCGCGATCACGCCGGGCACGGTGCCGAGTTCCATCTTGATGAGATCGCCGAGCGAGCGTCCGTCGCGGCGCGTCGAGATGAACAGCACGACGAAATCCTGCACCGCGCCCGCGAACACGACGCCCGCGAGAATCCACAGCATGCCGGGCGTGTAGCCCATCTGCGCGGCGAGCACCGGACCGACGAGCGGACCCGCGCCCGCAATCGCCGCGAAATGGTGGCCGAACAGCACGTATTTGTTGGTCGGCACGTAATCGAGGCCGTCGTTGTGGCGCACGGCCGGCGTCATGCGCAAGCCGTCGAGCTTCAACACGGTGCCCGCGATGAAGCGCGAATAGAATCGATACGCGATGAGATAGACGCAGACCGCCGCAATGACGATCCACAGTGCGCTGACTCGCTCGCCGTGCGCGAGCGCGATGGTGCCGAAAGCGAACGCGCCCAAGAGCGCGAGCGCGATCCAGACCAGGAATCCGGAAGCCCGATTCATGGTGTCTCCTATTTTGGTAAGTCTTGGATGTCCGCCCGCGCGGCTCGCGCCGTGGAGCGCCTCGGGCGTGTAGTATTCGCCTTCGTCCCGGACCTCACAACCGGACAACTACGTACGCCCGCTACGCGAAACTACGTAGAGCATCGAACGTTCCAGCGTCATGAACCTGAAAGCCAAGATTGTTGTGCTGGCGATCGTGCCGTTCGCGCTCGCCATCGGCGGTATCGAATATGGCGTGCGCCATCAGGCGACCTCGCTCGCCCGCGCCCAGCACGCGACGCTGCAAACGGCGTACATGTCGAGCAAGGAAGTCGAGTTGCGGCATTACGTCGAACTGGCGCAGAGCGCCATTGCGCCGTATTACGACGCGCCGCCCGGCGACACGCGCAGCGACGACGAACGCCGCCGGCTCGCGCTCGATACGCTGCATCGTCTGGACTTCGGGCCGGACGGCTACTTTTTCGTCTACACGATGCGCGGCAAATCGCTGATGCATCCACGCCAGCCGGATCTCGTCGGACGAGACTTGTGGACCATGCGCGATCCCGCGGGCGAACTCACCATCCAGCAGTTGATCCGGGAAGCCTCCAAGGGCGGCGGCTACGTGCGCTATGTGTGGCAGCGGCCGTCCACGGGCCAGCTCGCGCCGAAGCTCGGCTACGTGGTGCCGCTCGAACGCTGGGGCTGGATGATCGGCACCGGCATTTATCTGGAGGATGTGGAGACGGCGCTTACGCGCATCGACGGTCAGGCGGCCGCGAACATCGACAGAACGGTGATGTGGATCGGCGGCATCGCGCTGGCGGCGCTCGGCGTGATCGCGCTGTGCGGCGCGGTGCTCAATATCAGCGAGCATCGCAGCGCGGATGCCAAGCTCAAGCGCCTCGCGCGGCAGGTGGTCGAATCGCAGGAGCACGAACGGGCGCGGCTCTCACGCGAACTGCACGACGGCATCAGTCAGATGCTGGTGTCCGTCAAGCTGCTGCTGGAATCGGCGCTCGCGCGCTTCGAACGCTCGCCGGCACGCGAAACCGCCGCCGAGGCGGCGCTCGCCACCGGTCTCGGGCGCCTCGCGGCGACCTTGCGCGAAGTGCGCCGCATCTCGCACGCGCTGCGCCCCACGATGCTCGACGACCTCGGCCTCGCCGCCGCGCTGGAACAGCTCGCGCGCGAAATGGACGGGCAGGACGGCATCGAAGTACGCTTCGAACGGACGGCGGACGGCAAGCCGTCCGCGTTGCCCGATCCGGTGAACACCGTGCTGTTTCGCATCGCACAGGAAGCGCTGAACAACATCGCGCGACACGCGCACGCGAGCCGGGCCACGCTGGCGCTCGATATCGCGCCGAACGGCGTGCGGCTCGTCGTCAGCGACAACGGCCGCGGTTTCGATGCGCAGTCCGTATTGGCCGATCCGGCGAGCGGCCTCGGCCTGCGCAACATGCGCGAGCGGCTGGACACGCTCGGCGGCACGCTTTCCATTCAGTCGCAACTGGGCCGCACGTCGATCACGGCGCATGTGCCGTTGCCGCTCTCCGCCCCGAATCTGCAAGGACTTTCCGATGACGCCTGAACCCGCCCGCCTGTTGCTCGTCGACGATCATCCGCTCGTGCGCGACGGCCTGCGCGCGCGGCTCGAAGCCGTCCCGCGTCTCGCTGTCACCGGCGAAGCGGGCAACGGGCACGAGGCGCTCGCGCTCGCCGCCGACGAAGCCACGCGTCCCGATCTCGTGCTGATGGACGTCGGCATGGCGGGCATGAGCGGCATCGAACTGGCCGCGCGGTTCCACGAACGCTTCCCCGCTATCCGCGTGCTGATGCTCTCGATGCACGACAACGTGGAGTACGTGACGCAGGCCGTGCGCGCCGGCGCGAGCGGCTACGTGCTCAAGGATTCGCCCGCCGCCGAGATCATTCAGGCGATCGACGCGGTGCTCGCCGGCAAGACCTTCTTCAGCGCGGGGCTCGCGGCCCGCATGATTCAGGCGCAGGCCATGCAAACGCCGCTGGAGCGTCTGACGCCGCGCGAACGCGACATTCTCGACGCACTCGCGCAGGGTTTGTCGAGCAAGCAGATCGCAACGCAGCATGGCTTGTCGGTGCGCACGGTGGAGACGCACCGGCTGAATCTGAAGCGCAAGCTCGCCATCGACGGACAGGCGGAACTGATCAAGTTCGCCGTGGAAAACCGGCGCGGCTAGGTCAGCCGGCCGAACGCGCGTTATGCTCGGCCAGGTATTTGATCAGCCCCTCCACGCCGCCCTTCTGAAGCTGCCCGGCGAACTGCTGTTGATAAACCTGGATGAGCCACGCGCCCATCATGTCGATGTCGTAGATTTTCCAGCCCTGGGCCGTCTTGCCGAGGCGATAGCGCACGGGGTTGTCGCCACCCGTCGAGACGACGTGCGATTCCACTACGGCGTCTTTCGCGCTCGCGTCCACGTTCGGCGGGTCGAAGCGGAACGTCACGTCCTGGTCCCGCAGTTGCGCGAGCGAAGCCGCGTAGGTATGCACGAGCAGCGTCTGGAACTGGTCGTAGAGCTGCTTTTGCTGCTCGGGCGTGGCGCTGGCCCACGCCTTGCCCAGTGCAATGCGCGTGGTGCGCTGAAAGTCCGTGGCGGGCAGGAAGCGCGCTTGCACGAGTTGCGTGATCTTCGCCATGTCGCCGCCGCGCGCTTGCGGGTCGGCCTTCATCGCGTTGACGGTGCCTTCGACAGCACTCTTGACGACGGCCTCCGGGCTCGTTTGGGCGACCGCCGCGCCGGAAAACGACAGCGTGGCGAGGAGAAAAGCGAAGCAGACAGACAGATAGCGTTTCATGGCACCCGTTCTCTAATGATCCAATTGTTCGGCGCGGACTCGTCAGGCCGTCGAGCCAGTATATCGACAGACCAGCGGGCCGACAGTTCACCGCCGCCCGACCGCGCTCTTTCGACCGGTATACTTGCGCGGCATCACCGCCGTCGTTGGACTCGCGGTTCAGCCGCCGAAGCGAAAGCCGGCGCGCGAACGCGGCAGCGTCATCACGCGGCTCGCACTATGCGGTCCGCGAAAATAACAGGTCACACCAGGTAGCGTCTTCATGCTGACGTCCAACATTACCCGCTTCGTCACGCTCGCCATTCGCCGGCCGGCGTGGATTATCGCCGCTTCGATTCTGCTCGGCATCCTCTCCACGATTTATGTCGTTCACCACTTCAAGATCAGCACCGACGTCAGCCAGCTGATCGAAAACGAACCGCAATGGGCTGCGCGCGGCGACGCCATCGAGAAAGCCTTTCCGCAGCGCGGCGCCACGCTGCTGATCGTCGTCGAAGCGCCCGCCGCCGAATTCGCCGATGCCGCAGCGAACGAACTCGCCGCCGCGCTCGCAAAGGAGCCGGACCGCTTCAAGTCGATCTCGCAGCCGGAAGGCGGCGAATTCTTCGCGCACAACGGCCTGCTCTATCTGCCGACGGACAAGGTCGATCAGGTCACAAAGCAACTCGTGCAGGCGCGCCCGCTCATCAACACGCTGGCGCACGACCCGACGCTCACGGGCCTCGCGCAGACGCTGAACACGACGCTCAATGTGCCGTTGATGCTCGGTCAGGTCAATCTCGGCCAAATGGCCAATCTGCTCGGCCGCAGCGCGACCGTGCTGGACCGCGTGTTGGCGAACCAGCCCGCCGCGTTTTCATGGCGCGATGTCGCCAGTCCGGGCGGCGACGGGCCCGGCCGCGCCTTTATCACCGTGTTGCCGCAACTCAATTTCAGCGCGCTGAAAGCGGCGGCCGGCACATCCGACGAAATCCGCGCGGTAGCCGCGAAGATCGGCCTCGACAAGAGATACGGCGCGACGCTGCATCTGACCGGCGCGCAACCGCTCGCCGACGAGGAATTCGCCTCCGTGCAGGACGGCGCCGCGCTCAACGGCGCGCTCACTTTCCTCGTCGTGCTGATGATTCTCTGGGTCGCGCTGCGCTCGAAGCGCATGATTCTCGCGGTGTTCATCACGCTCTTCGTCGGGCTCTCGGTGACGGCGGCGCTCGGCCTGATGATGGTCCATGCGCTCAACATGATCTCGGTGGCGTTCATGGTGCTGTTCGTCGGGCTCGGCGTGGACTTCGGCATTCAGTTCGGCGTGAAGTATCGGGAGGAGCGGCATCGGCACAAGCGGCTCGACGTCTCGCTCGCGGAGACCGCCCGGCACGTGGCCGTGCCGCTCACGCTCGCCGCGACCGCCACCGCCGCGAGCTTCTTCTCGTTCCTGCCGACCGCCTATCGCGGCGTGTCCGAGCTGGGGCTGATCGCGGGCGTCGGCATGTTCGTCGCGTACGTGACCAACATGACGCTCTTGCCCGCGCTCATCAAAGTGTTCGCGCCGCCGGGCGAGCCGAAAGCGCCCGGTTTCCCGATGCTCGCGCCCGTCGACGAATTCCTCGACCGGAATCGCAAGCCAGTGCTGATCGGCACGCTCGTCGTCGTGATCGGCGCGCTGCCGCTGCTCACGCACCTGCGCTTCGACTTCAATCCGCTGCATCTGAAAGACCCGCGCACCGAGTCGATGGCGACGCTCATCTCGCTCAAGGACTCGCCCGAAGCCGCGGTGAACGACGTCGCCGTGCTCGCGCCGTCGCTGGCGGACGCGGACCGCATCGCGGCGAAGCTCGACAAGCTGCCCGAAGTGGAACGCGCGACCACGCTCTCGTCGCTCATTCCCGCCGATCAGCCGGCGAAGCTCAAGCTAATTCAGGCCGCCGCCGATCAACTGCTGCCCGCGCTGAATCAGCCGGTGGCGTCGCCGGTGACGGACGCGGTGCGGGTCGCCACGCTTAAGCGCGTATCGAATCAGCTTTCGCTCGCCGCCGACGAGCATCCCGGCCAGGGCGCGCCCGAAGCGAAGCATTTGTCGGCGACGCTCGCGAAGCTCGCGCAAGCCGACGCCGCCACGCGCGACCGCGCCGAGCACGCGATGGCCGAGCCGCTGCGCCTCGCGCTCGAGCAGCTTCGCGCGCTGTTGCAGCCGACGGAGATTACCCGCGCGACGCTGCCGCCCGCGATGGTCGAGTCGTGGGTGACGCCGGGCGGTCAGGCGCTCGTGAACGTGTCGCCGAAGACGCCGCCGGGCGTCGATCCGAGCGACGACACGCTGCTCGCGCACTTCGCGGACGCGGTGCAGCGCGTCGAGCCGAATGCCATCGGCGGACCGATTTCCGTGCGCCATTCGGCTCAGGTCATCATCGCCGCGTTCGAGCATGCCGCGTTGTATTCGCTCATCGCCATCGCGGTGCTGCTGTGGCTCGCGCTGCGTCGTTTCGGCGACGTTCTTCGAACTTTGGTACCGTTGCTCGTTTCGGCGATCGTGACGCTGGAGTTGTGCGTCGTCTTCCGCATGCCGCTCAACTTCGCGAATATCATCGCGCTGCCGCTGATGCTGGGCGTCGGCGTCGCGTTCAAGATCTACTTCGTGATGGCGTGGCGGCAAGGGCAGACGCGCCTTCTCCAGTCGAGCCTCACGCACGCCGTGATGTTCAGCGCGGCCACCACCGCGACGGCTTTCGGCAGTCTCTGGTTTTCGCATCACCCCGGCACGTCGAGCATGGGGCGGCTGCTGGCGCTCTCGCTTCTGTGCACGCTGATCGGCGCCGTGGTGTTTCAGCCCGTGTTGATGGGCAAACCGCGCAAGGTGCGCGCGGCGGACCGCGCAAGGCTGCGCGCGAGCCAGCGGCATGACAATCTAAGAGGAATTGAAGAATGAGAATGGCTCCAGCGGCGCCTGCCGCTGCCGCGCTCCGCAAGCTGGCGACGAGTTTCGCCGTCGCGGGCGCGCTTTTGATGGCTGGGTGCGCGACGGGTCCGGACCGCAATCCGCACGATCCACTCGAACCGATGAACCGGACCATCTTCAAGTTCAACGACACGGTCGACAATTACGTGGCGCGTCCGGTCGCGCAGTTCTACGTGGACTGGACGCCGAGTCCGTTCCGCACGGCGGTCAGCAACTTCTTCTCGAACCTGGGCGATTTCAGCAACTTCGCGAACAACCTGCTGCAACTGAAGATCACGGACGCCACGCAGGATCTGATGCGCATCGCGATGAATTCGGTGTTCGGCATCGGCGGGCTGATCGACATTGCATCGCCTGCGGGCTTGCCCAAGCATCATCAGGACTTCGGCCTGACGCTCGGCCATTACGGCGTGCCGTCGGGGCCGTATGTCGTGCTGCCGCTGCTCGGCCCGAGCTCGGTGCGCGACTCGACGACATGGCTCGTGGACTGGCGGGTGAATCCGGTCAGCTATGCTGACTCGGAGCTTCGCTGGCCGCTGTACGGCGTGAACTTCGTGAGCGCGCGCGCCGATTTACTCGGGGCGACCGATCTGCTGTCGCAAGCCGCGCTCGACAAATACGCGTTCGTGCGCGATGCCTACACGCAGCGCCGCCAATATTTGCTGACGGGCGGCTCGTCCGCGTCGCTGCCCGATTACGGCGACGAAGGCGTGAGCGCGCCCGAAGGCGCGAGCGCGCCGGGCAGCAGCAGCGAGGAGCAAGGTCTGCCGAATTACGTCGATCCGGGCGCGGCGGCATCGCCTGCCGGTGGCGTAGGGCCGAAATCGCCGGCGCCGGGCGCGGGCGAGTCGAACACGACGCCGTCGCCGAGTTCGAGCAAATCGCAGGGCCTGCCTCAGTATCAGGATCCGGCGGAAAGCAAATAAGCCGCTGCCGGCAATGCTGCAAAGAGAAACGGGCGCTCATGCGCCCGTTTCTGTTTCAATGCGCCGCTTCGGCGGCTTCTTCGCGGCCGATGTCATCGGTCGATGCCTTCGGCGCTTCCACCGCGCGTTGATCGCGCCGGTACGCTTCGAACAACTCGTCCGCGTAGCGAATCTGCGTGCGGCCGTGCGGCGCCGGTTCGCCCTGTTCGTTCAGGTTGACGAACACCATCTTCTCGACGGTCAGAATGCTCTTGCGCGTGATCTTGTTGCGCACTTCCGCGCGCAGCGTGATCGACGTGCGTCCGAAATTCGTCGCCGTAATGCCCAGTTCGATGATGTCGCCCTGCCGCGCCGAACTGACGAAGTTGATCTCCGACATGAACTTGGTCACGACGCGCTGGTTGCCCAGCTGTGAGATGGCGTAGATGGCGGCTTCCTCGTCGATCCAGCGCAGCAGGCTGCCGCCGAACAACGTGCCGTTAGGATTGAGGTCTTCGGGCTTGACCCATTTGCGGGTGTGAAAATTCATCGTGCGCTTCCTCTTACGTTCCTGCGATGACCGCGTACTTCACGCAGCCAACCTAGGGTTTTCCCTGATTATAACCAAGCTGAGGGTTAACCCGCAGAAAGCAAGACCTACCGGACAGGACTAGTCGAAGGAAAGCGCCCGCGCCTTCTCCATCGCATGGCGCGCGTGGACGAGCGTCGCGCGGGCGGCGCGCGCATCGCCTGCGAGCCGCAGCAGCGCGCCGATCTGCGACGGCTGACGCGCCAGTTCGCGCAGGATCGGACCGATGGCAGTCGTGCCGTCATCGCGCAGGCCAGCCGTCGCGGCGGGCGGCAGCGTGCGCCACGCCGGATCGACCACCGCGCGACACACCGCGAACGGCAAGCCGCGCGCCGTCGCGATGGCGCCCGCGATATGCGACTCCATGTCGACAGCGAGCGCGCCCGTCGACGAATGCAGCGACCGCTTGTCGGACTCGCTCGTGACCGGCGCGGCCACGGCCGCCATCGGGCCGGAGCGTGTGATTCGCGCGAGCGGCGAGCCGCCGAAAGCCTCGACGATGCGCGCCGACCACGCGGCATCGGTCGGCAAGGTGCCGAACGGGCCGGACACGCTCTCTGCGACGATCAGCGTTCCCGGCTCCAGATCCGGCGCGAGCCCGCCCGCCGTGCCGAAGCTGATGATGCCCGAGCAGCCGCGCGCGACCGCATCGGACAACGCGCGTTCGAGCCAGTCGGCGCGCGCGGCGAACACGGCATCCACGCCGCGCCCGCGCACGATCTTCGCCTCGAAGGCCATGCCCGTCACCGCGACCACGGGCGCACCGACCAAAGGACGCGAAAGCGCGGCCGAGCGTGCGTCGCGCGCGTTCACATGCCCGCCGTCACGCGCGTCTCGCCTTCGCGCGTCAGGTTGCGGTAGCGCGCGAGCGCCCACAACGGGAAGAACTTGCGATAGCCGTGATAGCGCAGATAGAACACGCGCGGAAAGCCTGTCGCGGTGAAGCGCGTTTCGTCCCAGAGGCCGTGCGCCTGCTGCGTCCGGATCAGATACTCGATGCCTCGCGCGACCGCCGGATGTTCGACGAGCCCCGCCGCCATCAGCCCGAGCAGCGCCCACGCCGTCTGCGACGCCGTGCTCGGCGCCTGTTCGTAGCCGCGATAGTCGAGCTTGTAGCTCTCGCCGTCCTCGCCCCAGCCGCCGTCCGCGTTCTGAACGCCGATGAGCCATTCCGCGCCGCGCTTCATGCGCGAATCCGTTGGCGCGACGCCCGCCGCGTTGAGCGCGCAAAGGGCCGACCACGTGCCGTACACGTAGTTCATGCCCCAGCGCCCGTACCAGCTTCCGTCGCGCTCCTGATTCTTCACGATGTAGTCGAACGCGCGACGCGCCGGCTCGCTGTTCGCGGGCGTTTCGCCGAGTTGCGCGAGCATCGAGAGACAGCGGGCGGATACGTCAACGGTCGGCGGATCGAGCAGCGCGCCGTGGTCCGAGAACGGGATGTTGTTCAGGTAATACTGGGTGTTTTCCGGTTCGAACGCGCCCCAGCCGCCGTCGCTGCTCTGCATGCCGACGACCCATTCGCGCGCGCGGGAAATCGCCTCGTCGAACATCGGCGTGCCGTTCTCGCGGCCCGCGCGTTCCATCGCCATCGCGACGACGGCGGTGTCATCGACATCCGGGTAGTGCGGGTTCGCGAACTGGAACGCCCAGCCGCCTGGCCGCACGTTCGGACGGCGCGAGATCCAGTCGCCGCGCACGTCGAGAATCTGCAACGGCCGCAGCCATTCGAGCCCGCGTGCGACGGCGGCGCGCGCCTTCGGCATGCCGGTTTCGAGCAACGCGTGCGCGGCGAGCGACGTGTCCCAAACGGGCGACAGACACGGCTGGCAGTACGCCTCGCCGTTGTCCGCTTCGTCGATGACGAGCAGCTTGTCGACCGACTTCCGCGCGATCGCGCGGTTCGGATGCTCGGGCGGATAGCCGAGCACGTCGTACATCATCACGGCGTTCGCCATGGCCGGGAAAATCGCGCCGAGGCCGTCTTCGCCGTTCAGCCGCTCGTCGACGAAGCGCACCGCCTCGGCGATCGCGCGCTCGCGGCCAGCTTTCGGGAAGGCGCTGTCGGTTGCGCGCAGCACCGTATCGACCATGCGGAAGAAGGTGAACCAGCCGCGGCTCTGATGCCCCGCGCGCTCCGGCATGCCGGTGTTCACGGGCGCGTCGGTGAAGACTTCGTCGATGCGCACGCCGCGCGGATTGCGCGCCACCGGCCGCTTCGCGTTCAGCACGAGCAGCGGCACGATCACCGTGCGCGCCCAGTACGACACCTTCGACAGGTGGAACGGAAACCACATCGGCAGCCGCATGATCTCGACGGGCATCATCGGCACCGCGCGCCACGACACCACGCCGAAGAGCGCCAGCAAAATGCGCGTGAAGACGTTCACCTTCTCCGCGCCGCCCGCCGCGAGAATGGCGCGGCGCGCGCGCTGCATGTGCTCCGCATCGGGCGAATCGCCGATCATCTTCAGCGCGAAGTACGCCTTCACGGTCGCGGAGACGTCCATCGCGCCGTCCGTGAACAGCGGCCAGCCGCCGTCTTCGCGCTGAATGCGGCGCAGATAGCGGCCGATCTTCGCTTCGAGCTTGTCGTCAGCCGTCTCGCCGAGGTAATGCACGAGCAGCACGTATTCAGCGGGAATCGTTGCGTCGGCTTCGAGTTCGTAGAGCCAGTAGCCTTCGGGAAACTGCGCCGCGAGCAGCGCGTCCGTGGCGTGAGTGACGGCGTGGTCCAGCGCGGCATTCGACGCCGGCGCGCCCACGGCCGACAGGGATAAATCGTTCATCAGCGTTCCATCGATGGGTTCAACAGCGCATCCGCGGCCTTCTGGCCGGAGCGGATCGCGCCTTCGATCGTCGCGGGGAGGTCCGTTGCCGTCCAGTCGCCCGCGAGCGCGAGATTGGGCCAGCGCGTGCGCGTCGCGGCCCGCAAGCCTTCCTGCGAGGGCACCGCCGCGAAGGTCGCGCGCTCTTCCGCGATGACCTGCCACGGCGGCATCGGCACGGGCGGCAGGCGCACGGCTTTCGCCACGTCGCGCCAGACAGCCGCCGCGATGTCCTCGTGCGGCGTCGCAAGCAGCCGGTTCGCGCTGACGATGGTCGCCGTGAGCCGGCCATCGCCTGCGCAGAGCCAGTCCGCCGCGCCGTTCACGAAGAACGTCAGCCGCTCGGCGCCGATTGAACCGGTCGAACCGATCGGCGCATCCACCGCAAAGTGGACGGTGACGATCGCGCGGAATTCGTCCGGCGCGACGATTTCCGGCACGAGCGCGCGCGCCGCGTCGGGCGGCACGGCGAGCACGACGCCATCGCCCGGCCCGAGCGCGACAGGCTCGCCCGCGCCCTCGAAAGCGAGCGAGCTTACCCGTTCCTTCGAATCCGTGCCCGAAAAGCCGATGTTCGCCGCCCGCGCGCCGAGCCGGATATCCGCGCCGCCGTACTGCAAGAGCCGCAGCGCGGGCTCGACGAACGCATGCGCCACGCCGTTCTTCGCGATGAGCGGCCGGCACGCCTGGCCGCCCGCCGCCAGCGTTTCGCGCAGCAGATGCGAGGCGACCGTCGCGCTCGCTTCCGCCGGGTCCGCGTTGAGCAGCGTGCGCAAGAGCGGCCGCGCGAGCCGATCCCACACGCGGCCGCGCGCGCGCATCGATTCCTCGACGGTGCGCCCCGGCTTGCCGAAAAAGAGCGGCAGCATGGGCAGATAGTCGGCGGGCTGCGTGCCGGGCAGACGCGCCTCGGCGTCGAAGATCCAGCGCGGCAAGCGTCCCGGCGTCATGCGGATGGTCCACGCCTGACCGCTCGCGGCATCGAAAAAAGGATAGTCGGGCTGCGTCGGGCCGGCGACGTTATCCGCGGAACTGATCGCGCGCAGAAAGCCGAGCGTGGCGTGATCGCCCGAGAGCAGCAGATGACAGCCGTTATCGACCGTCATGCCGAGCTTCGCGTCGAAGTACGAGCGGCTGCGGCCCCCGGCGCGAGCCGCCGATTCGTGGAGCACGACGCGCGCGCCGCGCCGCTGCGCCTGCACTGCGGCGGCGAGACCGGCGAGGCCGGCCCCGACGACGTGTACGGTCCGCGACATCAGAGAAGATTGCGCGCGACGATCCAGAGCAGGCGCGTGCGCGGCGTGCGCACCCGCGTGCGCGGCAGGTCGAAGCCGCGTTTCAGGTTCGCCTCGAGCACGGCGCGATACGCCGCCGACATGATGCGCGGCGCGCGCACTTCCTGGCGCGGCGACGCCGCCATGATCGCGTCGGACTGCGCGTAGTGGCCTTTCGCGCGCTCGGCGAGCACCGCGCACACGCGCGGCAGCCGCGCATCGCCGACGATCGCCGCCGGGTTGCTCGTCGCGATGCCTTCGCGCGCGAGCAGTTCGCGCGGCAGATAGACGCGGCCGATGGCGGCGTCTTCGTCGATATCGCGCAGGATGTTGGTGAGTTGCAGCGCGCGCCCGAGGTGATGCGCGAGCCGCCGGCCCGCGTCTTCCTGCATCCCGAAGATTCTCACCGACAGCCGCCCGACCGCGCTCGCGACGCGGTCGCAATACAGGTCGAGCGTGGCTTCGTCGGGCGCGACGATGTCGCCGGCGGCGTCCATCGCCATGCCGTCGATCACGGCGTGAAAGTCGTCGCGGGAAAGATGGAAAGCGTGGATGTGGCGGGTGAGCGCTTCGAGCGAGCGCTTCGGCGCGCCGCGATAGCAGGCGTCGATGTCCTCGCGCCAGCTTTCCAGCGCGAGCGCGCGTTCGCGGCGCGGCAACGCGCCTTCGTCGGCGATATCGTCCACCGCGCGGCAGAAGGCGTAGATCTGGTACATCGCGTCCCGCTGCGCAGCCGGAAGGATGCGCATGGCGAGATAGAACGAACTGCCCGACGATGCCTTCGCGGCCTCGGTGGTGGATTCGTCGGCGATGATATTGGAAACGGCCAAGACGGACTCCGCTGTGGCGCCCCCAAGGGCAAATTAAGAGATCGGGCGCCGGTTCCGACGATCCCGTCGAGCGCGCGGAACCACGTGGCGCTGAAGAGGGAATGACCGAAGGAGACGGCCGGCGCGCGCCGGCTGCGAACTGCGCCGGAAGCGGCTAGGAGTATACCAATGATTCGGCCCGATTGCGCCTTGCGGCGGCGCGCGCGGCCCCGATCAGGCGAAGCCGACCGAGCGGTTGCGCCCTTCGCGCTTCGCCACGTACAGCGCGGCGTCGGCTTCGTTGATGAGCGCCTCGTAAGACGACGTCACCTCGCGCCGCGCGCACGCCACGCCGACGCTCGCCGTCACCGGCACGCGCGCGCCCTGCACGTCGATAGGCGTCTCGCAGATCGAGTGGCGCACTTTCTCCGCGACGATCATCGCGTCGTCGAAGTTCGTGCACGGCAGAAGCAGCGCGAATTCCTCGCCGCCGAAGCGCCCGAACACATCCTGCACCCGCACCGTCGCCGCCACCCGCTCGGCCATCACGCGCAACACCGTGTCGCCGACCAGATGCCCGAGTTCGTCGTTGATGCGCTTGAAGTGGTCCAGATCGAACAGCAGCATCGACAGATCGCCGCCGTAGCGTTGCCAGCGCGAGAATTCGTCGCGGATGCGCAGTTCGAAATAGCGCCGGTTCGCGATTCCGGTCAGGCCGTCGCGGTCGGCGAACTCCTGCAGCTTGGCCACCGCTTCGTCGCGGGCGCGCTGCATCATGCTCGCGTGCGTGGCGTCGGAAATGGTCACGCAGACGGCGCGCACTTCGCGCTCGTGCGTGAGCGGCATGAACGTGCAGTCCTGCTGCATGAAGTCGACGCCGCCGGTAATCGGCCGGTCGTGATCGAACTTGAAGAGATACGGCCGCTGCTCCCACGAACTGAACGCGAAGCTGCCGAGTTGAAACACGCTTTCCACCTTGCGCGTGAGCCACACGCGCGGCAGTTCGGGAAAGCTCGCGAAAATCGACTTGCCCGTGACCTGCTCGGCCGTCTTGCCGCTGTGGTCCGCCATGAAGCGGTTCCACATGAGCACCTTCAGATCGCGGTCGAGCACGAAGATGCCGAAGCCCACGCGCTCGATCACCAGTTCGCTCAGCACATGCCGCAGTTCTTCCATATCGGTGCGGCGTCAGAAGCTGGAAAGCAGCGCGTCGAGCGCCTCGTTCACATGCTGGATGGCGTCTTCGGCCATCAGCATCACCAGATGCGCGCGGAAGCTGTGATCCTCCAGCGCGAAGTTGACTTCGAGCAGGAGCGCCGTTTTCCACGCGAGCATCGCGGGCTGAAAGACTTCTTCCAGCGCGAGTTCCGCGCCGAGCATGCCGGGCGGCGAGAAAATCGGCGCGCGGCCGAGCCGGTCCAGAATGCACGACACGCACGCGCCGATCAGCACCGTCGCCACGTCGAAGACGAGTTCCGTGCGCGTGGTCGCTTCGTAGGTGGACTTCGTGTACGGATCGTCGACGAGCGCGCAGAGGTCATCGACGCTGCCGCTCTTGCACAGCACGATCGCCTCGCCCTTGATGTCCGAGCGAAAGCCCTGCCGCACGGCGGTCACGGCGTCGGTGATGCCGGTCATCTCGCGCAGCGCGGCGGACGCTTCCGACACGTTCACCACGCGCACGCGCGGCACCGACAGTTCGATGAACGTGCCGAGCAGCTTCGACAGGCGCGTGGCGGCCTGACCCATCGCCATGTTGGCGACTTCCTGCAGCGCGTCGCGCTGGTCTTCGTTGAGGGCGGGTTCAACCATGGAGACCGTACTCCTTCAAAACGGGACGCAGCGCCTCGGGCGTCACGGGCTTCGGCAGGAACGCAATGGCTCCGAGCGCGCGCACGCGTTCCTGCGCGAGCGGCTGCACGTCGGCGGAAACGACGATCACGAACGTGTTCAGGTCTTCGTGCTGAAGCGCGTCGAGGACCTGATAGCCGGTCATGTCGGGCATCGTCAGATCGAGAAACATGACGGATGCGCGGCCCGCGCGATACAACGCGAGCGCCTCGCGCCCATTCGTCGCGTACGAGATGTCGACGTCCCAGTCCGCGGGCAGTGCGCGCGTCAACACCTTGCGCGCGAGCAGGGAATCATCGGCAATGACAATCGGCAAAGGCATGGTCGGTCGAATCGGTGAGCGTTCGTGGCTGACGGGAAGCACGGCCTACACGGCATGCTCTCGTAGGCGTTTACGGCGCGGCTGCGGAGATCTTTAGGGAGACCGTCGCCGGCCGCCGATGGCGGGCGTATGCGAATGAGACAGCGCCGGCGCGGCGCGGCTCTCTGGCGCGATGGAACGGTACGCGGCGAGCGCGCACCCGAGCGTCTGGTTCGGCGTCATGTTGCCTTGCCCCGTGCGTCGTCCGGGCGGCGAGCCGCGCCGGACCTTGGCCTTTTCGTTTTATTGCTCGCTCGCGCGGCGCGCGTAGCGAACCATCTGTATCCGATACCCGCTCTGAGGGCAGATTGATCGGACGATTGCATTGTCAGCCCCGATCCGCGCGAAAGCAACTCGCCGGCGCGCCGCTCGGGGAAACCGTTTCTCGTTTTATGTGGCGACTGAGAAGTTCTTTTTCCGTCTAACGCGCGATCAGATGCTGGTTGCTTCGGTGTACGTTTGCGCTACGGATATTCTCGCTAAGTGAGGATCGCACGGGCGTGCTACTTCGTCGGGGAGACATGAGACGTTTTCGTATTAGGCATGAAAGCTGCTTGCGTTACGCGATTACGCCCCGCGCGCCCCGTCCACCATTTATCGAACGGGCGATCGCGCCAACGGTCGAGTAAAGTTTTCCACTTCGCTGCCAAAATGACGCTGCAACGTGAGGAGCACGACGCTGGGCCTGCCGCAGCACCGCGGCAGGACGAACCGCCGTTTCCCGTCGTCCCCGAACGCAATTTCGCCGCGCAGCGGATGACGCTCTACGCGCTGCTGGTCGCCGCAGTCGTGCTTCCGTGCGTGTATGTCGCCATCACCGCGATATCCGACTACCGTGCTCGCGTGGCGAGCGCCTCCGAAGCGGTCGCCCGCAACGCGAGAATCGCGGAAGAGCACGCGCTCAAGGTTTTCGATCTCAACGTCACGCTGAACGAACGCATCGTCGATCTGCTCGACGATCTCGACGCGGACGCGATTCGCCGCCAGGACGGCGTCGTCCACACGCGCCTGAGCCAGTTGATCGGCAGCTACCATCAGGTGTCGGCGGCCTCGGTGTTCGGTCCAGACGGCCGGTTGCTCGCGACGAGCCGCGCCTGGCCGACGCCCGATGTCACGGCGAGCGGGCGGGAGGACTTCGCAGGGGTGCGCGCCGACAGCCGGCTTGCGCAGATCTCGCGCCTCATGCTCGGCAAGATCGCCGGCGAGCGCGTGTTCAACACGGCCGTCGCGCGCAAGACGCCGGACGGTCGATTCGCCGGCATGGTGTCGATTGCGCTGCGTCCGTCGTATTTCAACGACTTCTATCGCGAACTGCTCGGCGACAACTCGACCGTCTCGCTCGGTCTGGCCCGCGCCGACGGCGAAGTGCTCGCGTGGTATCCGGAGCGGCCGCCCAACCGGATGGCGCTTGCCGCAAGTTCGCCGTTGCGCGAGGCGTATCGCGCCGGCACGCACGACGGCGTGATGAAGATGGTCTCGGGGCTCGACAACGAGTTGAAGATCGTCGCGTTTCGGCGGGTCGGCGACTATCCGCTCTATGTGTCGAGCGGCTTTCCCGTCGAAACGATCTGGGCGCAGTGGTACCGGAATCTGTCCGTGCTCGCGCTGTCGATCCTCGCACCGTGCATCGTGCTGTGGGGCGTGATCGGGCAGTCGCTGCGGCGGCTCGCAAAAGAGGAAGAAGCGTGGGAACGCTGGCAGGCCGAGGCGTCGATGCGCCGCTCCATCGAATCCGCGTACCGGCAGGCCCGCAAGATGGAGGCGCTCGGCAATCTCGTGGGCAGCGTCGCGCACGACTTCAACAATCTGCTGATGATCGTGTCCACGAACGTGCAGATTGCGCGGCGGCGCGGCCCAATCGGGCTCGATCGCGAACTGACCGCGATAGAGCGCGCGTTGAAGAACGGCCAGTCGCTCACGCGGCAGTTGCTCGGCGTCGCGCGCAAGCAGCCGTTGCGCAGTGAGGTCATCGCCATCGGCAAATGGGTGACGGCGGAGCGCGAACTGCTGCGCGCGTCGCTCGGAGCGAAGGTCGCGCTGCACTCGGAGGTCGCGGCGGACGTGTGGAAGATTCGCGTCGACCCGGCCGAGCTGGAACTCGCGCTCATCAACGTGGCCGTGAACGCGCGCGACGCGATGCCGAACGGCGGCACCTTCACCGTGCGTGCGGACAACGTGCGCTTTCGCCACGAGGACGGCTTTCCGCTCATCGGCGAATTCGTGCAGATTTCGCTGGAAGACACGGGCGTCGGCATGAGCGCGGACGTGCTCGCCCGCGCGTTCGAGCCGCTTTTCACGACGAAGCCGAAAGGCATGGGTACCGGGCTCGGCTTGCCGCAGGTGTTCGCGTTCTGCGAGCGTGCGGGCGGGCTCGCGACCATCGACAGCGCCATCGGGGCGGGCACCTCCGTGCGTCTCTATCTGCCGCAGGCGACGGCGACGGACGCGCCCCACGCGGAACCGGAGCAGGCCGCCGCGACGGCGCAGGAGGCGGACGGCTTGCGCGTGCTGCTCGTCGAAGACAACGAGGAAGTCGCCGCCGGCACCGAGGCGCTGCTCACGATGATGGGCCATCGCGTAACGTACGTGTTCAACGCCGACACCGCCATGACGCTGCTCCAGGCGGCGCGGGAGAACATGGCGGTCTCGGGCTTCCCGTTCGATGTCGTGCTCTCGGACATCCACATGCCCGGGCAACTCAACGGCATCGATCTCGCTGAACGCATGCAGCGGTTCGAGCCGCGCATTCCGGTCATTCTCGTGACCGGCTATGCCGAAGAACTCGACCGCGCGCGCCAGGTCGATGCGCGCGTGCTCGCCAAGCCGTTCGACATCGCGCTGCTGGATACGCTCTTGCGCGGCATCCGCGAGAAACACGCCGCGCGTTCCGAGGACCGCTAACACACCCCGGCATGACTGTTGCGTGAGCAAACGCATGTGCGGCAACCCGGCGTTGCCGATCCGCGGATTCCGCTCAACGAGAGGAGACGACCATGCGACACACCGTCATCGGAGTATTCGATACCTACACCCAGGCCGAGGATGCGCGCTCGGCGCTCGTCACGGCCGGCTTCGCGCGCGGCGATATCGAGCTTCAGGCGAACCCGAAGCGGGACGATGCCGCGCAGCCGTCGAGCTTGAGCGACGCCGAGACGCACGCGCAGCCCGGCGTGCTCGCCAACATCGAGCGGTTCTTCAGCATGCTCTTCGGCGGACGCGATCATCCGCCGGAAGTCGCGCATTATTCGGAAGCGGTGCGCCGGGGCGCGGTGCTCGTCGCCGTCGATACGCCGAGCGAGACGCAAGCCGACATCGCGCGCACGACGCTGACCGACTGCGGCGCCATCGACATCGATGAACGCGCGGCGAGCTGGTCCACGCTCTCGCACGGCGCGGCCGCGACGCCGCCCGCGACCACCGACGACCGCGATCATTCGATTCTCGACGAACTCGGCCTCGGTCGCGGCAGCGGCGTTCCGGGCCGCGATCCCGTGAATCCGCCGCGTGCGGACGTGCCGCGCGCGCGCGCTTATCCGCGCTCGGACGCGCCGGTTGCCGATCCGGTGGCGCCGCCGGTCATCGACCCGCTCGCCGGTCCGCTCGGCGATCCGCTGCTCGATCCGATCGGCGAGCCGCGCACGCCGGCGGGCGGCGGAATCGGCAGCGAAACGGGCGCCGAAGCCTTCACGCGCTCCGATCCCGCGACGCTGACCTCGCGCGACTACGTGACCGACCCCGCCGACGATCCGCTGATGCCGGCGACGCGCCCGCAGCGCGGCACGCCGGAGCCTTCCACGACGCAATACGAACAAGTCGAAACGAAGCCGGCGACTGCATCGCAAGGACAGGCGCAAACACAGGCGCAGACCGATCCGCTGACCGGCGTGCACGTCGATCCGAACACGGACTGGCGCTCCATCGACACGATCGAGCCGTTGAGCACGCTGGACGAGCCCGCCAAGCCGCAGCAACTGAACATGCAGAATCAGGTGCAATCGCAGTCGATGCCCGCGATGGGCGCGGCAGGCGATCCGATCGGCACGTCGGCGGCGTCGCAGGCTGCGGTTCCGCTCGGTCCGCGCACGGTGCCGAACGAGTACATGGATTACGAAGAAGACTTCCGCGCCGACTACGCCACGAAGTACGCGACGACCGGCGAGCCGTACGAGGACTATGAGCGCGCGTATCGCTACGGCGCGACGCTCGGCAACGACGAGCGTTTCCGCGACCGCGCGTGGGACGACCAGATGGAGTATGAGATGCGGCGGGACTGGGAGAGCCGCCATCCCGAAGGCGATACGTGGGACCGCTTCAAGGCGGCGATCCGTCACGGCTGGGATCGCGTGACGGGGCACCATCACGTGTGACCGCGATCCCCGGTTCAAATGACGACGGCCCGCTTCGCGCGGGCCGTTGTCGTTCGTAACGCGCCTCAGCCTCAGGCAGCGAAATCGCGCACCCACGCGACGTATCTGTCCACGAAGGTTTGCAAGAACTTGCGCGTGTCTTCGCTCACGATATTTCCGTTCGCGTCGATGCGCTTTTCGTCATGCTTGATGTACATCTCCGGCTGGCCCATCAGCGCGACGTCGAGGTACGCGCACACGCTGCGCAGATGCGCCTGCGCGAGCGCCGTGCCGATGGCGCCGACCGACGTGCCGATGACCGCGCCCGGCTTGCCGCCCCACGCGCTTTGTCCCCACGGCCGCGAGCCCCAGTCGAGCGCGTTCTTCAGCACGCCGGGAATCGAGCGGTTGTATTCGGGCGTGACGAAGAGCAGTCCGTCGGCTTCGGAAATCTTCTGCTTGAGCGTGCGCGCGGCTTCGGGGAAGTCGCTGTCGTATTCCTGGCTGTAGAGCGGCAGGCTGCCGATGTCCAGATGCTCGAAAGTGAAATCGCTCGGCGCGAGCGATTCGAGCGCGTGCGCAAGTTGCCGGTTGTATGAATCCTTGCGCAGGCTCCCCACGACCACTGCGATCTTGTACGCCATGACATTTCCCCCGTCGAAAGGATGAGATTAAACCATCGATACGTCATCTGTAACCAACGCGAGAGCACATCATAGGCCCATCGCCCGGCGATCGTCACGGGGATGCCGCGAATGGTCCGCGGCTCCGTTTCTGTAACCAATCGGGCAGTCCAGCCCGCGCCGCATGAACACTCGCTTTGCGGCGAGCTATCCCCACGTTTATCCACAGAAACTGTGGATAAGTACGCGAAACGACTGGCGGACCGCGCTTTTCGATTCAGGAACGAAACAAAGCGCGACGGCAGGCCCTTTCTGTGGGATGGGAAACGCCTCTCATTGACCGAAAAAGACGTTGCATTGCGCGGCCGTGCCCTGACACGTCGACGGCTGAGAATCGGCCGCTTGCGCAGCGCCGGCTGCTGCGAAAAGAGCGACGGATGCGGCGAGAATGGAAAGAATGCGCTTCATGGAATGCCTCCGCTGAGTTCGTTGACCGACCGGTCGGATCGGATGAGGCGAACTTTATCGGCGTCACGACGGCGGAAAAAGCGGCTTCGACTAAAGTGATATTTGCCGCGTTTGCAATAATCGGAGCGCGGTCACACCATCAGCGCGAGACAGAGCGTGACCGTGACGAGCGACAGCACGGTCGAAAAAAGGATCGTGCTCGACGTCACGCTGCCCTCGCGCCGGTAGAACTCGGCGAGCATGAACGGGCCGGTGCCGGTCGGCAGCGCGCTGAGAATCACGGCGCTTTTGGCCCACAGCGGCGGCAGCGCGAACACCTGGACCGCGAGCCACCACGTCAGAAGCGGCTGCGCCAGGAGCTTGAGCGCGACGAGCGCGCTCGTCGTCCGCGCGTTGCGCGCTTCGCCCTTCGCGCCGAGAAAGAGCCCGAGCGCGACCAGCGCGCACGGACTCGCCGCGCCGCCGAGCAGCTTGATGAGCGCTTCCGCGCCTTCGGGCACCGTCGCGCCGCTGCCGCTCATCAACGCGCCCGCGACCGGCGCGATCAGCAGCGGGTTCCTTCCGAGCGACTTCGTGACGCGCCACAGCGTCGCGCCGATACCGCTTCCCGCTTGCAAGCCGAGTTCGATCAGCACGATCGCGATGCCGAAGAGCACGCACACGGTCATGATCGTCGCGATGACGGCGGGCGCGAGGCTCGGCTTGCCGAACGCGAGCAGGCAGAGCGGCAAGCCCACGAAGCCCGTGTTCGGATAAGCGGCGTTCAGCCCGTCGATGCTGGCATCGGCGAGCGGACGGGCTTGCATCAGCCGCACGCCGAGCGTCAGCACGAACACGACCGCCGATCCGATGCCGAATGCCGCGATGAACGCCGGTTGGTCGAGCATCTTCAACGGCGTCTTCGCCATGATGTCGAAGAGCAGCGCCGGGAGCGCGAGATAAACGACGAAGCGGTTCAACTCGGACGCCGCCGTGGGCCCGAGCTTGTTGAGCTTGCGGCACGCGTAGCCCGCAGCGATCAGGCCGAAGACCGGCAAGACGATGGTGACGAGCGGACCGACGAGCGACGAGAGAAACGCAACGGGCGAAGAAACCGGCGATGACATGAAAGAACGCTGGCGCGAGCGGAATCGGAAGAGCCGAAAGCATACTCGCAGATAGTTAGGTGAGAGGTTTCGGGAGCGGCCGGACGGTGAGGACCGCTGCGCCGACGGCTCTCACTTCACGATTCGGCGCACGCGTGACAGAGCTTTCACTAATCGCCGCAAGTCGTTGATTCCAGACAGAACGCGGGTTTCGCCGATTTTCAGCCTTGCGGGCGACACACTCGCTCGACGTTTCGCTGTCACTGCGCCGCTGCGCTTTGAGGTGAGACGTTTCGGGAGGCGGCGAGCGCGGCCTAGCGCGTGATCGGCACGCGGGAAAAAAGCCAATGATCGCAACGGCTTTCGGCATAGCCGCCGGGCTGCCGCACCACGCCGCACGCGCCAAAGGTGAGACTTTCCGGGACCGCTCGCGTCGGAACGCTCATTGCTAACCGATTGGTCTCTAACGGACTTCAAACGCAATGAAATCACGACGACCTTGGGCGTATGGCGCCGCGGCGCTGATAGCGATAGGAGGCATCGGCGCGCTCGCGGCCTATGGACTGAAAGGCGCCAAGCGCAGCGGAAACGAGAACGTGCCGGAGCCGTCGAAGGCCGTGGACCTCGACCGCTATCTCGGCCACTGGTTCGAATTCGCCCGCTACGAAAACCGCTTCGAGCGCAATTGCGAAGCCGTCACCGCTAACTACGCGCGGCGTGAGGACGGTCTCATTTCGGTCATCAACGCGTGCCGCGAAGGCAGCCTGACCGGGCGATACCGCTCGGCGGAAGGACGCGCGAAGGTCGTGCCCGGGTCGAACGGAACGAAGCTCAAGGTCTCGTTCTTCGGGCCGTTCTATGTCGGCGACTACTGGATTCTCGATCACGCCGACGACTATTCGTGGTCTATCGTCGGCGAGCCGACGGGCCGCTATCTGTGGATTCTCACGCGCGAGGCCCGCCCTTCGGCCGAATTGCGCCGCACGCTGCTCGTGCGCGCCGCCGCGCTCGGCTACGACACGACGATGCTGCGCGAAACGCAGCACGACTGAGCGCGCTCCGGCTCAGTTCGCCTTGCAGGCGAGCAGCAGCGAATTCTGGTTGTTGTCGCTCGACTGATCGAGCACGTCGTAGCCGGCGGGACACGCCACCTTCGCGTTGTCGGTACACAGACGCCAGCCGCCATAGGCCGGACAGGTGACGAGTTGCGTCGGCCGGCCGTCGGCGGAAAAAAGCGGCGGCGCGCTGCTGCATCCGCCGAGCGCCCACGCGCTCGCAGCGAGCATGACGATATGGCCGATTGCCTTGCCGAGCTTCATCCCGCACCCCTTGTTTTCAGGTCGTTATTGTTGATTACGTGGTTTCGCGAGTATGCCACGCACAGCTTTCGCGCCGATTTACGACGCCCGGCGCGATGTTCACACATCGATGCCGAGTGCCGCGATCTTCTTGTACATCGTCGCCCGCCCGATGCCGATGCGTTGCGCTGCTTCCACCACGCGCCCGCCGCTCGCGCGCAATGCGTCGGCGAGAAAGCGGCGTTCGAAGTCGTTCATCGCCTGCGCGTAGGGGACAGGCGCTTCCATCTGTGTCTTTTCGAGCGGCGCGGCCGGCTTCGAGTCGATGAAGGGAGAGAGAGCGCGCGCGTCGATATGCTCGCTGTCCGAAAGCATCAGCGCCCGTTCGAGCGTGTTGCGCAGCTCGCGCACGTTGCCGGGCCACGCGCACGCGGTCAGAAGACGCAGCGCGTCGTCGTGAAGCACGAACTGGCGGATGCGGCCCGTGCGCGCTTCGCCCGACAGGTCTTCGAGGATCGCGTACGCGAGTGCCTCGATATCGCCGAGCCGCTCCCGCAGAGGCGGCGCGTGGATCGTCAGCACGTTCAGACGATAGAACAGGTCGGCGCGAAAGCGCCCCGCCGCGACGAGCGAGGGCAAGTCCGCCGACGTCGCCGCGATGATGCGCACGTCCGCGCGCACGATGCGGTTCGACCCGAGCGGCTCGAACTCTTTGTCCTGCAACACGCGCAAGAGCTTGCCCTGCAACGGCAGCGGCATGTCGCCGATTTCGTCGAGAAACAGCGTGCCGCCATCCGCCAGTTCGAATTTGCCGACACGCCCTTTGCGTTCCGCGCCCGTGTACGCGCCCGGCGCCGCGCCGAAAAACTCCACTTCGAGCAGCGTGTCCGGGATCGCCGCGACGTTGACGGTAACGAGCGGCTTGGCCGCCCGCGTCGATGCGCCGTGGATCGCGTGCGCGAGCAGTTCCTTGCCAGTGCCGGTTTCGCCGAGCAGCAGCACGGGCGAATCGACGAGCGCCGCGCGCCGCGCCTGCCGCTTCACTTCGAGACTCGCCGGGCTCGTGCCGACGAAGCTCGCGAACGTGTACTTCGCCCGCCGCGCCTGCGCGAGCGACTGCCGCGTCGCGATCAATTCCTGCTGCACGCGCGAGTAATGCGCGAAGAGCGGCGTGAGCGCCTTCATCTCGTCGAAGAGCGCGAAGCCGATTGCGCCGACGGTCGCGCCCTGGTCGTCCTTCAACGGCAGGCGCGTGACGACGAGCGGCTCGCGGTCCGTCTCGAGCACGTCGAGCAGAATCGGCTTGCCGGTCGCGACGACTTCGCGCATCAGGCTGTTCGGGATCACCGCTTCGCAGTCGAGACCGATGGCATCGGTCGGATCGGAGAAGCCGAAGCGCGCCGCATAACGCTTGTTGATCCAGACGACGCGGGCGTCGGCATCGACGATAAAAGTGCCTTCGCTCAGATTCTCGAACGTCTTGAAGAGCGACTCCATGGCGCGCCGCATGACGTCGCTGTAGTCGGCGGGTACGTTGATCCAGTCGTTGCGCATCGGCGCGTGTCTCCATCTTTCTCTTATTGGCGACAGCGTATCTCATATCGGAGACAGTCGACAGGCTTATATGGCGCGTGAAGTAAGTCGGGCGAAAGCTTGGCCGTCTCTTTTCGGAGACAATCGGGCGGCTTCCCGCAAGTCGCGCCGCCTTTGCGCTCGCGCCGGTGTGCCTTCCAGACCATTGGCACGGAAGCTGCATATTTGCGCGCCGCCGGCGGCCCGCCGAAGAAGCCGTCGACGAAGTTCAAAAAACAACCATTAACGGAGACTCAATGTCGTTCCTCATCGTGCTCGCCGCCCTGGCGTTCCTGATGCTGGCCGCCTATCGCGGCTACAGCGTCATCCTTTTCGCGCCGATCGCCGCGCTCGCGGCCGTCCTGCTCACGGATCCCGCCGCCGTCGCGCCGGTGTTCTCGGGCATCTTCATGGAGAAGATGGTCGGCTTCGTGAAGCTCTACTTCCCCGTGTTCCTGCTCGGCGCGGTGTTCGGCAAGGTGATCGAACTCTCCGGATTCTCGGAATCGATCGTTGCCGCCGCGATCCGCTACATCGGCAAGTCGCGGGTCAATGCGGTGATCGTCGCCGTATGCGCATTGCTCACCTATGGCGGCGTGTCGCTCTTCGTGGTCGTGTTCGCCGTGTATCCGTTCGCAGCGGAAATGTACCGGCAGAGCAATATCCCGAAGCGGCTGATGCCCGGCGCCATCGCGCTCGGCGCGTTCTCTTTCACGATGGATTCGCTGCCCGGCACGCCGCAGATCCAGAACATCATCCCGACGACGTTCTTCAAGACGACCGGCTGGGCCGCGCCGTGGCTGGGCGTAATCGGCTCGGTGTTCATCATCGTCGTGGGGCTCTCGTTTCTGGAGTGGCGCCGACGCTCGGCCATGGCCAAGGGCGAAGGCTACGGCACCTCGCTCGTGAACGAGCCGGAACGCGTCGAATCCACCAACATGCCGAATCCGCTGCTCGCGGTCGCGCCACTCGTGCTCGTCGGTGTTGCGAACTTCGCGCTCACGCGCTGGATTCCGACGTGGTACGGCGCGAGTTATACCGTCGCGCCCAGCGCGCTGCCAGGCGTGCACACGCCGGTGACCACGGCCATCAAGCCGGTCATCGCGATCTGGGCGGTCGAAGGCGCGTTGCTGCTCGGCATTCTGCTCGTTCTGCTGACGGCGTTTTCCCGCGTGAAGGAGCGTTTCGCGCCGGGCACGCGCGCCGCCGTGGCGGGGGCGCTGCTCGCCGCGATGAACACCGCGTCGGAATATGGCTTCGGCGGCGTGATCGCGGCGCTGCCAGGCTTCCTGGTCGTCTCGGACGCGCTGAAGAGCATCCCGAATCCGCTCGTCAACGCCGCGATTTCCGTTAGTTCGCTCGCTGGCATCACGGGGTCCGCGTCGGGCGGCATGAGCATCGCGCTCGCCGCCATGTCGGACCTCTTCATCAAGGGCGCGGAAGCGGCGCATATTCCGCTGGAAGTCCTGCACCGCGTGGTCGCGATGGCGAGCGGCGGCATGGACACGCTGCCGCACAACGGCGCGGTCATTACGCTGCTCGCGGTCACCGGACTGACGCACCGCGAGTCCTATCGCGACATTTTCGCCGTCACCGTCATCAAGACGCTGGCGGTGTTCTTCGTCATCGGCGTCTACTACGCAACTGGCATCGTGTAATGCATCGAATGGCCGCACGCTTTAGCGCGGCGGCCATTTGCTATTGTTTGTCCGATTAAAACGAGCAGGTTTACCCTCATTACCGCCCGATAGTCGGTCATTTAGTATCTAATGCGCCAGTTTTGTGCTCGATTAATTGATGCCTGATAAAATGACGAGACGACAGCGCATCCAGCGTAAGCATGTGCTCACGCTTAATCTGGAACATCTCAATCGCGGGCTTTTACGTGAATCTGACTCCTGAAAAAGAAAATGTCTCTCGCGCTGTTATTCCGGCGTCCGCCGATCGGTCGTTGGCATTCGAGCACTGCCGCGATCCCGAAAGCATTCGCGCTCTCGAAGCGGAATGGACCGCATTATATCGCCTCGTCGACGGCGAATATTTTCAATCATTCGAATATTGCTATAGCAGCCTGATGAGCGAACACGTCGGCACGCGGCGCAAACCGCACTGTGTCGTCGCGAGGCGCAACGGAAAAATGGTGGCCGTGTGGCCGTTGCTCGTGTCGTATCGCAATTGCTGGAAATTCGCTGAACCGCTGACACCGCAAAACCGTTCGCCGAGCGATATTCTCGTCGCACCGGAAAAGGACGCGCAGCAAATCGTCGAGGCGCTGTACAAAGAGACCGTGCGAGCCACGCGTGCCGACGTTTTCGAGTTATGGCGCATTCGCAAGACTTCGCCGCTTTATGCGTGCGTGAAGCGCCAGGCGGTAATTCGCCGCGAAGAAGATGACCTCACGCCTTACGCTGCCTTACGCGGCGTTCAGGACTGGAATGCTTTCAGCCGCTCGCGGTCCGGACGAGAGAAAACCAAGCCGGAGTACCTCAAACGGCGGCTCGCGAAGGAAGGACAGTTCAAAATCGAGTTGATCGAACCTTCGGATCCGCGCCTCGAATCGTTTATCGAATGGTTCGTGGTTCAAAAACGAAAGTGGGCGACCGAGAAAATCGGGGAGAGTCTATGGACATTCTCGGATGCCAGCCTGAAATTCTGGAAGGCGCTTCTTTCCGGTCCTGCCGCGGCCTCCGGAATCTTTCGGCTCTTCGTCATGACGTTCAATGGCGAACCGGTCGCGGCGAATATCGTTTCGATGAATAGCAATACCTTCTATCTCATCGCGATCACTTACGATATGAACCTGAAGAAATTCTCACCGGGCACCATTCTCGTCGATGAATGTGTGAAATGGGCTTTCGAACATCGTCTCGACTTCGACTTCGGTCCCGGCGAGCAACGCTATAAAACGTCGTGGAGCGGCGGCGAGTCGTATCCGATGTCCTCGTTCATGGTGCTCGCCACGCCGTGGGGACAAACCGGTTATATGACGAAGCAATTCGTCAAACAGACACGCGAACGCGCCATGCGCGTCGTGAATCGCGTCGTGCGAAAATCGGTCGCGCAGGCGACGCCTGAAAGCGATTAGCTGTCCCGTTTTGATTAATATCGAAGATAGTCGTACCCGCAGCGCTACAGGAAAAGGAAACCGCTCATGACTCAATCCGCATCGAACAACCTGGCCGGCAAGACCGCGCTCGTGACCGGCTCGACGAGCGGTATCGGCCTCGGCATTGCCACGGCGCTCGCGCAAGCGGGGGCCAATCTCGTGCTGAACGGCTTCGGCGACGTGAGCGGCGCGCTCGCGCAGATCGAGGCAACCGGCGCGAAGGCCGTGCATCACGCGGCCGATATGACCAAGCCCGCCGAGATCGAAGCCATGATCGCGTTCGCGGCGGAACGCTTCGGCGCGCTCGACATTCTCGTGAACAACGCAGGCATCCAGCACGTCGCGACCATCGACGAATTTCCGGTCGAACGCTGGGACGCGATCATCGCGATCAACCTGAGTTCCGCGTTTCATACCATGCGCGTCGCGCTGCCCGGCATGCGCGAGCGCGGCTGGGGCCGTGTCATCAACATCGCGTCGGTGCATGGGCTCGTCGGCTCGGCGGGCAAGTCGGCGTATGTCGCGGCCAAGCACGGCATTCTCGGACTCACGAAGGTGGCCGCGCTCGAAAACGCGCGCACGGGCGTCACCGTCAACGCTATTTGCCCCGGCTTCGTGCTGACGCCGCTCGTGCAAAAGCAGATCGACGACCTCGCCGCCCGCGAATCGCTCTCGCCCGACGCCGCCCGCGCGAAACTGCTCGGCGAAAAACAGCCGTCCGCGCAGTTCGTGACGCCGCAGCAGATCGGCGACATGGCCGTGTTTCTGTGCTCGGACGCCGCAAGCGAGATGCGCGGCTCGGCGTTGCAGATCGACGGGGGATGGAGCGCGCAGTAAGCGTCCAGCGACAATGCGCCGCATCCGCGCGGCGCCGGTATCCCTCAAGTCGGTAGGGCTATTAGCCGTTATGTCCTTGTAATGCGAGGTGGCGTTCGACGTCGGAACGCGCCTCGCGAAGCAAACCAGAAAGGACATCATGCGCGACAACCAGCCCGTTACCCAGCGAGAATTCGATTTCCCCGCAGCAGAAATGCTGGTCTCCGCCACGGATCTCTCCGGCAACATTCAGTACTGCAATCCGGCTTTCGTCGACGTGTCGGGATTCACGCGCGAAGAACTGATCGGCCAGCCGCACAACATCATCCGGCATCCGGACATGCCGCGCGAAGCATTCGCGGACTTGTGGTCGACCGTGCGTGCCGGCCGTTCGTGGACCGCGCTCGTCAAGAACCGCCGCAAGAACGGCGACCACTACTGGGTGCGCGCCAACGTCACGCCCGTGATGGAGCACGGCAAGGCGGTCGGCTATCTGAGCGTCCGCGTGAAGCCGAGCCGCGCCGAAGTCAAAGAAGCGGAAGCTCTCTACGCGACGATGCGCGCCGGCAATGCGCCATACCGGCTCGAACGCGGCGCGCTCATCAGGCGCGGCATCGCGGGCAAGCTGGCGGCGCTCGGGCGCGTGCCGGTGACGATGCGCGTCGCGGCGGGTTTCGCGGCGGCGCCCGTCGCTGCGCTGATCGCGGCGCTTGTCGCCTGGCGTGGCGCGCCGCCGCTGCCGTTCTGGATCGCGCTCGGCGCGGGCGCGGCGGCGAGCTTCGCGGGATGGCTCGCGCTTTCGCGTCAGCTGGACGCGCCGGTGCGGACCATGTCGGGATTCGCCGCGCGCATGGCCGCAGGCGATCTCACGGTCGACATGCCCGCCGCGCGCCACGACGATCTCGGCGACGTGCAGCGCGCGCTCGGCCAGTTGAAGGCGAATCTCGCGGCGATCGTCTTCGACGTGCGCGGCCAGATCGGCGGCATGCTCGACGCCGCACGCGACATCGCCAGCGGCAACACGGATCTGTCGCGCCGCACCGAATTGCAGGCGGCGTCGCTCGAACAGACGGCCGCGACGATGGACCAGCTCACCACGACGGTTCAGGGCAACGCGGACGCCACGGTGCGCGCGCTCGAAGTCGTCAAGGAAGCGCAGTCGGCGGCGGAAGACGGCGGACGCATCGCGAGCCAGGTCGAGCGAACGATGGCGGGCATCACGGCCGCGTCGCGCCGGATCGCGGATATCACCGACGTAATCGACGGCATCGCGTTCCAGACGAACATTCTCGCGCTCAACGCCGCCGTGGAAGCGGCGCGCGCGGGCGAAGCGGGCCGCTCGTTCGCCGTCGTCGCGACCGAAGTGCGCAACCTCGCGCAGCGGTGCGCGGCGTCGGCGAAGGAAATCGAGAGCGTCGTCGCCACGAGCGTCGCGCAGATCGAGGAAGGCACGAGCCTCGTGTCGCGCACGACGAGCCAGATGCGCGCCATCGACGAAGCGGTGCATCGCGTCTCGACCATCATCATGGAAGTGGCGAAGGCGAGCGGCGAGCAGGCCGAAGGCATCGCGCAGGTGAATCAGGCGGTCGCGCATCTGGACGATTCGACGCAGCAAAACGCCGCGCTCGTCGAGCAGGCGGCGACGACCGCGAAGCGGCTCGCCGAGCGCGCGGTCGTCCTGGACGAAGCCGTGCGGCTCTTCACGGTCGCGCCGCCGCGCGAACCGGCGACGGCGTAGTCTGCAAGCGCGCGGCGCTTGGTACTATCGGGACATTGCCAACGAGGAGTGTCTCCGATGACTGCTGAGAACAATCGCGCGGAAGAAGCGCGCGCGATGGAACGTATCGTCAATGCCACGCGGCAGGTGCAGTCCGCGTTCGTCGCGCTGCAAAAGCAGTTTCCGCCCGAAGGCGACGGCCGGCCCTCGCAGATGGCGCTCCAGACGTTCGACGCCGCGCTGCAGGAGCTCGAAGACGCGCAGGCGTCCTTCGACACCATGCTCAACGATCTCTTCGACGGCAACCGCTAGGCGTCGCCCAGTACCTTGCGCAAGGCCGGCACGTCGTCTTGCGCGGCGCGGCTGCGGTCCTCCACCGTGGGCGCGTTCGTCTGCGAATCGAGGCCGGCCCACGACACGCCATCGGTGGACTGGCGGCGCGCGGCCGCCACGCAGGCATCGACCAGTTCCTTGAACGAGACCGCCGCCGAACTCGTCCGCACCAGCACTTCGCCTTGCAGCGGACTTTCCGCGACCACGAGCCCGACGATCAACTCCGCCGCGGGCGCGCGCTGATGCAGCCGGCGCAGCAGGTTGCGCAGATACGGCGGCGATTCGGCGGCATCGAACGAGACGACGCAGATGATCGTCACGCCCGACAAGTCCACTTCGCCGAAGCGCCCGCGCGAGAACCGCTCGTAGCCGGTGAAATCCGCGCCCAGCCCATGCTTGCGGAAAAGCTGCACGGCGATGGTCGCGGCGAGATCGTCGAGCGGACTTCTCCCCGCGATGCACAGCACCGACGCGGTGTGCCCTTCCGCGCCCGCGTCGAAGTATTCGGGCGGCGATTCGGATGCGATTGCGGTCGTGTCGTCGGCGGCGAGGTTCACGAGCGGCTCTTCCTTGCGCTGAACCACGGGCGTCACGTCCTCTGCGTCTTCCAGGCCTTCGATGATATCGAGCGCCGATTCGTTGATGCGCTTCAACTGGTCCGCCGTCACCACGCCGCGCAGCACGTCGTTATGCGCGAGCCGCAAGCCTTCGAGCGCGACTTCGTCGTAATACGCGACGAGCGACCGTTCCTTCAGCAGCGACTCCGCCTGCACGAGCGCCTCGTCTGGATCGTTGGCAAGCAGGCGCTGATAGAAGTTTTCCGCCGGTGTCAGCGCGGGCCGGTCGCCGAAAAGCACATCGAGAAATTCGAGGCGGTCCACGTGTCGCCCGAGAATGACGAGGCAAAGCGTGAGCGGCGTCGAAAGCACGAGGCCGATCGGCCCCCAGATCCAGCTCCAGAAAATCGCCGCGACGATCACCGCGAACGGGGAAAGGCCCGTGCTGTGTCCGTACAGAAGCGGCTCGACGATCTGCCCGGCCACGATGTCGGTGGCGCCGTACAGCACGATGGTCCAGATGAGCATGGTCCAGCCCGGCCCGACCGCCGCCGCGAAAATCACCGCGAGCAACGCGGCGATCCATGTCCCGACATACGGCACGAAGCGCAGGAGCGCCGTCATCACGCCGAAGAGCAACGCCCCCGGCACGCCGATCACCGCAAGCCCGATGCAGATGACCGTTCCCACGCCGACGTTGATGCCCAGTTGCGCGAGGAAATAACGCGAGAGGCGGCGCGCGGCCTCGTCCATCGCGGTGGTCGCGCGATGCAGGTCGCGCGAACCGAAGAGGCGTATCAGCCGGTCGCGCAGGTCTTCCCGCTGCAACAGGATGAACACCGCGACGACGAGCACGATGCCGGTGGTTTCCAGCGGACTGATCACGGGCGAGAGAAACCGCTGCGCGAGTTCCAGCGGCGACGGCGCGGGCTCGTGGACTTCGACGGGCATCGGCTGGTCGATCGGCGAAGCGGCCGGGTTGTCCTCGTTCGCGTGCGGCTCCTGCTCGCGCGCCGGCGACAGACGCTTCAGCGCACGCGACGCGCGCCCGAGAAACGCGTCCGCGCGGCCGACCGTCATGCGCTGGATGCTGTCGACCTTGCGCTCGACCGCCACCTGATACTTCGGCAGATCGCCCGCGAGTTGCGCGACCTGCGCGCCGATCAGCGCGCCGACGGCCGTCAGCACCGACAAGGCGACCACGACCGCCACGATCACCGACGGCACCTGGCCGAAGCGCAGCCGCCGCAGAAAATCGACGAACGGCGCGAGCAGAAAACTGAGCAGGATCGCGAGGATGATCGGGATCATCACCGCACGCCCGAAATACAAGGCGCATATCACGACGACGACCGCCACGAGCGACGCCAGCGCGCGCAGGCCCGGCGCGTCGGGCGGCAGGATCTTCGCAGGAGGCCGGCGCGGGCCGGGAAGTGGAGGCATGGAGTCGGCTCGTAGGAAATCCTTTCCGAGAGAAGCAAGGCGCGTGCCGGTGAGCTTTTTCGGGAGCGCGTCGTCGATAGGTGAGCCGATACGGGAAACGCGCGCGGATTGATCTGGAAATGAGAACAGTCATTTGATTTCCGCTCGTATTCTGCTTCGCCACGCACGAACTCATACTGCCTCTCAAGCGACCGGGAGTCCCCCGGTCCACATGAGAGGAGTTGCCATGAAGCTCTACCATCACCCGCTTTCCGGCCATTCGCACCGCGCTCGCCTCTTTCTGCATCTGCTGAACGTCGAGCACGACGAAGAGGAAGTGGATCTCGGCACCCGCGCGCACAAATCGCCCGAATTCCTGCGCCTGAACCGCTTCGGCCAGGTGCCCGTGCTGGTCGACGGCGAGCACGTCGTTCAGGATTCGAACGCGATCCTCGTCTACATCGCCAAGAAGGCGGGCGCGACGCAATGGCTACCCGAAACGCCCGCCGAAGCCGCCGCCGTGCAGCGCTGGCTTTCGGTCGCGGCGGGGCAGATCGCATTCGGCCCGGCGGCCGCGCGTCTCGTCACGGTGTTCGGCAGCAAGTTCGACGTCGACGAAGTCATCGCCCGCGCGCATGCGGTGCTCAAGGTGATCGACGACGAATTGCAAAGCCGCGACTGGATCGCGGATATCGGCAGCGCGCATCCGACCATCGCGGATATCGCGCTTTACAGCTACATCGCGGGCGCGCCGGAAGGCAATGTCGATCTGTCTGGCTATCGCAACGTGCTGGCGTGGCTCGCGCGCATCGAGGCGTTGCCGGGCTTCGTGCCGATCCAACAGACCGCCGCGGGCCTGCGCGCCTGACCGCTTGCCGGAGACGACGATCATGCCTGCCACCGCTTCGATTACCGCGCCTTCGCCCTGGCATCGCGGCGAACTCGAGCTGCAAACCGCCGCTGGCGTCGCGGCGCGCATGCACGACGTCGGACAGCGCGTCGTGCGCCCGTTCATGCCGGATCAGCATCGGCAATTCTTCGCGCAGTTGCCGTTCATCGTTGCCGGTACGGTCGATGCCGACGGCGACGCGTGGGCCACGTTTCTGACCGGCCGCCCCGGTTTCATGAGCACGCCGGATGCGACCACGCTTTCCGTCGAGCACATTCGCGATCCGCTCGATCCCGCCGACGCGGGCCTTGCCGACGGCGCGTCGGTCGGCTTGCTCGGCATCGAGATGCATACGCGGCGGCGCAATCGCGTGAACGGCGTGATTCATCGCAATAACGCGGCTCACGGGCAAGCATTTGAGGTGGCCGTCGAGCAGAGCTTCGGCAATTGCCCGCAGTACATTCAGTTGCGCGACTTCGCGTTCGTGCGCGACGCGTCGGCGCCCTCGCCGTCCAGTCCCGTTTCGCTCGATGCGCAGTCGCCGCGCATGCGGGCGATGATCGAGCGCGCCGATACGTTTTTCGTCGCGTCGTACTTCGATCGCGAGGACGGGCGTCGCCAGGTGGACGTGTCGCATCGCGGCGGCAAGGCGGGCTTCGTGCGCGTGTCCGGCGACGGCGCGCTTACCATTCCCGACTTCGCGGGCAATCTGTTCTTCAACACGCTCGGCAATATCGCGGTGAACGGCCGGGCGGGACTCGTGTTCGCCGATTTCGAAACCGGCGACGTCCTGCAACTCACGGGCGATGCGCAAGTGCTGCTCGACTCGCCCGAAACCGCCGCTTTTCAGGGCGCCGAGCGGCTGTGGCGCTTCGTGCCGCGCCGCGTTCTGCTGCGCGAAGACGCGCTGCCGCTTCGCTGGACGTTTCGCCGCGAAGGCTGGTCGCCGAACTCGCTGATGACGGGGGACTGGAACGAAGCCGCGCAGCGCATGAAGGCTGCGGCGCTCGCTAATGCGTGGCGGCCGTATCGCGTGAGCCGGATCGTCGATGAAAGCGACGTGATCCGCTCGTTCTGGCTCGAACCGGCGGATGGCGCGGGCATCGTGCCACATGCGGCGGGCCAGCATTTGCCGGTGCGCGTGACGTTGCCGGGCGAAAGCAAGCCGCTCGTGCGCACGTACACGCTGTCGGTCGGGCCGGCGGACGGCGTGTATCGCATCAGCGTGAAGCGCGAGGGCCGGGCGTCGGCATATCTGCACGACGCGCTGAAAGTGGGCGACATCATCGAAGCGCGGCAGCCGGCGGGCAGCTTCACGATCGATCCGTTCGAAGCGCGCCCCGCCGTGCTGCTGGCCGCGGGCGTCGGCATCACGCCGATGCTCGCGATGCTGCGCCACGTCGTCTACGAAGGACTGCGCAAGCGGCGCGTGCGTCCGGTCTGGCTGATCGCGTCGGCGCGCACGCTCGCGAACCGCGCGTTCGCCGCCGAGATCGACGCGCTCGCGCAAAGTGCGGGCGGAGCGGTCAACGTGATACGCGTGTTGAGCGACCCGCAAGGCGCGCAACTCAAGCGCGATTACGACGTGTCGGGCCGCATCGACATCGACCTGCTGACGAGCGTGCTGCCCTTCAACGACTACGACTTCTATCTGTGCGGACCGGGCGCGTTCATGCAATCGCTCTACGACGGCCTGCGCGCACTGAACGTTGCCGATACGCGCATTCATGCAGAAGCATTCGGTCCCGCATCGCTCGTGCGCACGCCGGATCGCGGCGTCGAGATGAAGCCCATGCGCCCGCCCGCCACCGAAGCCGTGCCCGTGCGCTTCGTGAAATCGCAACGCGATGCGCAATGGCAGCCCGCGAGCGGCACGCTGCTGGAACTGGCCGAAGCGTGCGGCGTGGAAACGGAATCGAACTGTCGCGGCGGAACGTGCGGGACGTGCAGAACGCGCATCGTGAGCGGCGCGGTGTCGTATGCGAGCGAGCCGGCGTTTCACGTCGATGACGATGAAGCGCTGATCTGCTGCGCGCGCCCGGCGGCGGACGCGAACGCCTGGCTGCAACTCGATCTGTGAAGCGATGCGCGATTGCGGGACGCCCCGGCATGCCCGAGAATGCACGGCAACTTTATAGCCCGCTTCCCGCATCCGACATGGACCGTTTTCAGGCAATGTCGACCTTCGTCACGGTGGTCGAAACAGGCGGCTTCGCGTCGGCCGCGCGCAAGCTCGATGTCTCGCCTTCGGTCGTGAGCCGCGTCGTGACCGAACTCGAAGAGCGCCTCGGCGTGCGGCTGCTCACGCGCACCACGCGCGTCGTGCGCCTGACCGACGCCGGCAACGGCTTCTTCGAAGACTGCCGGCGCATTCTCGGCGAAGTGGACACCGCCGAACTCGCCGCGCGGGGCACGCACGCATCGCCGCGCGGCGTGCTCTCGTTGACCGCGCCCGTCTTGTTCGGCCGGCTGCATGTGACGCCCATCGTGCTCGACTACCTTTCGCGTTATCCCGAAGCCGATGCCAACTGCTGGTTCGTCGATCGCGTGGTGAATCTCGTCGACGAGGGCATCGACGTGGCCGTGCGCATCGCGCAACTGCCGGATTCGTCGCTACAGGCGATTCCCGTCGGACGCGTGCGGCGCGTGCTCTGCGCGTCGCCCGCCTATCTCGAGAAGCACGGCACGCCGTCGCGCCCGGAAGACCTCGACGCACACACGATTATCGCGTCGACGGGCTCGTCTTCGCCGCCTGAATGGCGTCTTCACGACGGCGATCGCACCGTGATCGTCCGCACGCGAGCGCGCTTCGTCACGACGACGAACGATTCGGCGATCGATGCCGCGCTCGCGGACTTCGGCATCGCGCGGCTCCTGTCGTATCAGGTCGCGCAGCACGTAAGTGAAGGCCGGCTCGTGATCGTGCTCGCCGAATTCGAGCCGCCGCCGCTTCCCATTCATCTCGTGCATCGCGAAGGACGCCACGTCACGCAGAAGGTCCGCGCGTTTCTGGATCTGGCCGTGGCGACGTTGCGCGCGGATGCATCGTTGCGCTAATCGGGCTAAACGAAGCGCGTGGCCGCTTCGTGATCTTTGAAGAATCGAACGCCCGTTAGGGCGCGAGCCGTGCAAAATGGCGGCAAACCATGCAACATAGCTCTCTTCGGCGTATTTGCGCTTCCAGCCGCGTTCCGGCTCGACGAACCGGCTCTTCCGAACCTCAACGGCTCACGCACCATGACGAACCCGACCTCTCCCAACAATGAACGCCCGCTCGACATGATCATCTTCGGCGGCGGCGGAGACCTGGCGGCGCGCAAGCTGCTGCCCGCGCTGTACATGGCGCACACGCACTGCAACCTGCCCCCCGAGACGCGCATTCTCGCAATCGGCCGCAAGGACTGGACGCGCGAAGATTATCTGAAGAACTTCATGGAGAAGCAGTCGCGTCCGTTCATCGACGAGAAGGCTTTCGATGCGCAGTCCTGGGACAAATTCCTCGCCCTCTTCGACTACGTGCGCGTGGATGTGGAGAATCCCGACGACTTTCGCCGCCTCGGGGAAGTCACGCGCCCGAACGTGCAGCGCGTGTTCTATCTCTCGACGTCGCCCGAACTCTTCACGACGATCTGCGACAACCTCTCGGCGGCCGGCATCGTCGACGATCAAGCGCGCGTCGTGCTGGAAAAACCGCTCGGCCATGATCTGGCTTCGGCACGGGCCATCAACGACGCGGTCGGCCGGCACTTCAAGGAAGAGCAGATCTACCGCATCGACCATTATCTCGGCAAGGAAACGGTGCAGAACCTGATGGTGCTGCGCTTCGGCAATCCGATTTTCGGGCCGCTGTGGCAGGCGCCGTATATCAAGAGCGTGCAGATCACGGTGGCGGAAACGGTGGGCGTGGGCAGCCGCGCGGGCTTTTACGATCACACCGGCGCGCTGCGCGACATGGTGCAGAACCACTTGCTGCAACTACTCTGCATCGTCGCAATGGAGCCGCCCGTTTCGCTCGATCCGGACGCCGTGCGCGACGAGAAGCTGAAGGTGCTGAAGTCGCTGCGCCCGATGACCGTTTCCGACACCGCCCGCGACACCGTGCGCGGCCAGTACGGGGCGGGCGCGGTCGGCGGCGAGCCGGTCAAGGGTTATCTGCAAGAAGACAACGTGCCGCCCGACAGCCGCGCGGAGACGTTCGTCGCGTTGCGCGCGCATATCAACAACTGGCGCTGGGCCAACGTGCCGTTCTTCCTGCGCACCGGCAAGCGCATGCAGACGCGGCGCTCGGAAATCGTCATCGACTTCGCGGATCTGCCGTTTTCCATCATCCCGAGCGGGCCGCGCAACTATGGCAACCGTCTCATCATCACGTTGCAGCCGGAAGAGTCCATCCAGTTGCAGATGCTCGCGAAGGAACCGGGCAGCGGCATGCAGATGCTGCCCGTGAACCTGAATCTGGACCTTCAGCAGGCCATGACCCAGCGCCGCGCGGAGGCGTACGAACGCTTGCTGATCGACGTGATTCGCGGCCGGCTCACGCACTTCATGCGCCGCGACGAACTCGAAGCGGCGTGGGCCTGGGTCGAGCCGATTCTCAACGGCTGGAAGGAACTCGGCGACCGGCCGCGCGGCTATACGGCGGGCACGTTCGGGCCGGCGGCGTCTTCCGCGTTGATGGCGCGGGAAAATCTGGCCTGGGCGGAAGAAGGTTGATTCAGCGCATCGCGGGGCGCGCCACGCGCCGCGATGCGAGCGCCCTTCCCGCGGCCATCACCGCCGCGAGCACGCCGATTCCGCACAGGATGCCCGCGAGCCGAAGCGCCGCGGGCATCGGATCGGACGACCAGTGCTGATCCTGCACGAACACCATGATGAACGCGATGGTGAACTGCCGCCCGACGTAGCTTGCGCCTTGCGCGCCTGTCTGCACATGACAGCCGATCCACACGCCCGCGCATAGCGCGAGCATGCACGCGGGCTCGCTATCGCCGATGAGCGGCAACAGCGCGAGACTCACCGCGCCCGCGATCAGGCAGCCGAGCACGCGCTGCACCATGCGCGACCCAATGGGCCGGCGCGTCGGCTTGCCGAGCGCCGATGCGGGAAGGATTAAAACGGCAATCGCCGTGACCATCGCCTGCGCGAAGCCGGGCAAGTGCCACGCATACGCCACCGACGCCAATATCGCCGCCGACCACGCCGCATGCCACGCGAGGCGTTTGCGCGCGACGCGGGCGGACTGCATGGCTTGCTGCGCGCTGAGTGCGTGCAGGCTCGTGGCCGCATTCGAGGCAATGACGGAGACGGCCGCCGTCTCTTGGCTCGATCCATCGACGCGATCCGCCGTCGACGACGCCCTCGCGCTCGATACGGGCGCCGCGCCCCGCGACTTCCGATACTGCTGCGCCGCCGCGTGAAAGAGCGCGGACACGGCGACGCACGCGAGCGTCCCGACGACGACTTCGGCCACGCGCGACAACGCGAACGAAGCCGTCGCCGACGCCGACGCCAGCCGATGCGCCTCGAACGTCACCATCAGCGATGTCACTGCGCCCAGCACCCACGCATAGCCGGCATCCGACGCGAGCGCGCGATACACCGACACGCCCGCGATCAGCGCCAGCAACGGCACGAAGAGCCACGGCGTATCGCCGATCAGCGGTCCCGCCGTCGCGCCGAGCAACGCGCCCGCGAGGTCCCGAGCACGCGATGCACGCCACGCTGCGCGCAGGCCGAGAACTTCGACTGCATGACCGCGAAGCCGCTGATCGCCGCCCACCAGATATGTTCGAGCCGAAAGGCATATGCAAGCGCGACCGCGAGCGCGACAGATGCCATCGCCTGCGTCGCGAAGAACGCGCGGGCGGGCGTCGGCCTGATGGCGGCCAGTTCGCCCCCGAGCGACACGAACGCCTCGCGCACGAGACCAGCGACCGTGTCGAATGCAGCGAATGCCCCGCGCGACGTGGCGACCGTGGCGGAAGGGTTGTGAATCGTGGAATGATCGTTCGGCATCGTCGGCGGTGGCGGGTTCTTGTCTGAGCGTAGACGCGGATCGGCACGAGCGCAATGGATGCGTCGGCGTCCGGCAGCATCCGCACGCCGATGCTATGGTTGAGACTCGCAACCTGCAATGAACCGGCGACATCACGAGGACATCTCATGGCGAAAGTACTGGTGCTCTATTACTCGATGTACGGTCACGTCGAAACCATGGCGGGCGCCGTCGCGGAAGGCGCGAGCGGCGTACCGGGCGTCGAGGTCACGGTGAAGCGCGTGCCCGAAACGATTCCGGCGGATCAGGCCGCCGTCATCGGCGTGAAGCTCGATCAGCAGGCGCCCGTGGCCACCATCGACGAACTCGCGAACTACGACGCCATCATCTTCGGCACGCCTACGCGCTTCGGCAACATGGCCGGGCAGATGCGCACGTTCCTCGACCAGACGGGCGGCCTGTGGGTGAAAGGCGCGCTGGTCGGCAAGATCGGCAGCGTGTTCACGTCCACGGCTTCGCAACACGGCGGGCAGGAAACCACGATCACGTCGTTTCACACGACGCTTCTGCATCACGGCATGATCGTTGCGGGCGTGCCTTACGCGTGCGCCGCGCTCACCAGCATGTCGGAGATCTCGGGCGGCACGCCGTATGGCGCGACCACCATCGTCGGTGCGGACGGCAAGCGTCATCCGACGCAGAACGAACTCGACATCGCGCGTTATCAGGGCAAGCACGTGGCCGAGCTGGCAGTCAGGATCGCGGGCAAGTGAGACGCGCTTTGGCTCAATCTGTTGGCGCTTATGCGACATCTGCGATGCTCGGCGCTCGCGCTCGCCTTGCTGCGAGCCGTCGCGCGGGATTGGCACGGCCGCTGCGTAACGAGCGCGTCGCGCGTTGCTGCCTGCCACTGCAAAGCGCGACCGGACCGGCCGCTGCTTGCGCCGGTCCGTTCTCTTATTCATTCGTGGTCGCGTGAAAGCGGGTATCTCCGGCTCCCGTCGGGCAAGCTCGATGGCGCGCAGCCCGTGCATCTCCAATCCGCGAGTGCCGACGCATAACGCGCTGTCGCCGGCTGCGGCGCTGACCGCAGCGATCTATCAGATGAACGGCAGCAAGGGCGCAGCCGGATGACGCACAATGCTCTTCCTGTGCGGACGCATAGCGCTCCCGCTTCGCGCCGGTTTAATTCGTATAACTAACGATATGATTGCTTGACCTTCGCAGGCACAACGCCGCGTGCGCGCGCAGAACTGCATGACTATCGCAAACTGCGTGACGTTACTCATTGCATCGTGGCGGTTGCGTCCGAATCGAGGACGCTTTACCGTTGTTCGCAAGCCTGGTGACGAAGCCCGCCGACCGGGCACCATCGCTCCCGAAAACGCTCACCGCAAACCGATCCCGTAACTCCTCACCTTTGCCAAACCCGCCACCATGAGCCTGACCGCCCCCGCCTCGCAGCCCCAGAACCTACCGCCGCAGGGCCTCACGCCCACGCGCGAGCAAATCATCCGGCATCTGCGGCACGCGAGCGCCGTCGCCGAGCGCGCGACCTTGCTCGGGCATCATCCGTTCGGCGCGATTCTCGTCGGCCCCGATCAGGAAAGCGTGCTGATGGAGCAAGGCAACGTCGATACCGTCAACCATGCGGAATCGGTGCTGGCGCGCGTCGCGGCGCTCAACTTCACGCCGGACTATCTGTGGAGCTGCACGCTGTACACATCGGTCGAGCCGTGTTGCATGTGCGCCGGAACGGCCTACTGGGCCAACATCGGACGCGTGGTCTACGGGCTGACCGAAGAGCGTCTGCTCGAAGCCACCGGTAACCACGCGGAGAATCCGACGATGAGCGTCTCGTCGCGCTATGTCTTCGACCATTGCCAGAAGCAGGTGGAGCTGATCGGCCCGATCGCCGAAGTCGAGGAAGAAGTCTTGCGCGTGCAACGGGCCTTCTGGTCTACGCGATAAACGGCGGGCACCGCTAGATCACATTGAGCATCGCAAGCGCCGTCTCCTGCAACGGCGGCAATACGCGGGCGAGCGCGGCCTCGCTCGTCTCTTTCCCGATCGGCATGTTCACGGACAGCGCCGCGACCACTTGCCCGTGCCGGTTCTTGATCGGCACCGCGACGCCACGCACGCCCACCTGCAACTGCTGCTCGAACGCCACGAAGCCGTCCGCGCGCGCCTGCCGAATCTTGTCGTAGAGCGCCTCCTTGTCCGTGATGGTGAGCGGCGTGAACGGCCTGAACTCCGTTGCGTCGAGCCATGCGCGCACCGCGTCCTCGTCCGTCCTGTAGGCGAGCATCACGAGTCCGGCCGACATCAACGCAGCCGGAACGCGCGCGCCCAGCACGAAGCCGGTGGTCATCACGCGCGAGGCGCCGTTGCGCGCGATGATGACGAGATCCCATTCGTCCAGCACGCTGACATACACGTTCTCATGGATCAACGCGCTCAGGTGCTGCAAATACGGCTGCACGATGCGCGGCAGCCGCGCCGAGTCGAAGTACGACCAGCCCACGCGCAGCACGCGCGGCGTCAGATTGAAGAGCTTGCCGTCGGTCTGGACATAGCCGAGATGCGCGAGCGTGAGCAGATACCGGCGCGCCGCCGTGCGCGTGATGCCGGTGCGCACGGCCGCTTGGGTCGGGGTCATGCGCGCGTGCTGGTCGTCGAACGCTTCGAGAATCGCCAACCCCTTCTCCAGCCCGGCGATCCAGTCGCGCTTGTCCAGTGGCGGTTTAGTCATATGCGGTTCGAGCCTCAGCTAGTGCTAACCCCCAAAGCGGCCGATTATCGAACGCGTGCGTGCGATAATCGCGCAAACTTTATCACAAATCGTTGCCCGCTCGTGGCTGCGCTCTTATGCTCGTTTCACTCGTAAGGGACATGCTCGCGAGCCTGGCTCGATTGCCACGCCGCCCGACCACGCGGCGGCGCGAATCGGCAGAAAACGCAGGGAAGAAGAAGGCACAGGCGCAGCAGAACCACTCGTTAAACCGTTATTCGGAGACACTTCTATGGCTAGCCTTAAGGAAGAGGCGCACGGCGGCCGCCAGGCGAAAAAAGCGACGGCGAGCGGCTGGATCGGCTCGGCGCTCGAGTACTACGATTTCTTCATCTACGCGCAGGCGGCCGCGCTCATCTTTCCGCAGCTGTTCTTCCCGTCGGGCAATCCGAAGGTGGCGATCGTCGCATCGCTCGCGACGTATGGCGTGGGTTATGTGGCGCGGCCCATCGGCGCGTTCGTGCTCGGGCATCTGGGCGACACCCACGGCCGCAAGAACGTGCTGCTCACCTGCATGTTCCTGATGGGCTTCTCGACGATGGCGGTCGGACTCTTGCCGACGTATCACAGCGTCGGCATGCTGGCGCCCACGCTGCTCGTCGTATTGCGGCTGATCCAAGGCTTCGCGGTGGCCGGCGAAATCTCGGGCGCAAGCTCGATGATCTTGGAGCACGCACCGTTCGGCCGGCGCGGCTACTACGCGAGCTTCACGCTTCAGGGCGTGCAGGCCGGCCAGATCCTCGCGGCTGCCGTGTTCCTGCCGCTCGCTGCGTTCATGCCCGAGCCCATGTTCAATTCGTGGGGCTGGCGCGTGCCGTTCCTGCTGTCGGCGCTGGTGCTGGTCGCGGGCTACATCATCCGGCGCGAAGTGCACGAAACGCCCGCGTTCTCGGCGGAAGGCGCGCACGGCGAGCTGCCGAAGTCGCCGATCAAGGAGGCCTTCGCCAACAGCACGCCCGACATGCTCCGCGTCGTCTGCATGGCGCTCATGAACGTGATCCCGGTCGTCGCGACCATCTTCGGCGCGGCCTATGCGGTGCAGGCGTCGTACGGCATCGGCTTCCAGAAGAGCGTGTATCTGTGGATCCCGGTCATGGGCAACATTCTCGCGGTGCTGGTGATTCCGTTCGTCGGCAACCTGTCCGACAAGATCGGCCGCCGCATGCCGATGATCGTCGGTTCGCTGCTCGCGGGTCTCTTGTCGTTCGCGTATCTGTATGCCATCAGCATTCGCAACGTGCCGCTCGCCATCGTCATGTCGCTGTTGATGTGGGGCGTCGTGTATCAGGGCTATAACGCGATCTTCCCGAGCTTCTTCCCCGAGCTGTTCCCGACGCGTTCGCGCGTGTCGGCCATGGCAATCGCGCAGAACATCGGCACCACGATCACCGCGCTGCTGCCCGCGCTGTTCGCGGCGGTCGCGCCTCCGGGATCGGCCAACATTCCGCTCACGGTCGGCGCGCTGGCGTTCGGCGTGACGATCATCGCGGCGATTGCGGCGTGGTCGGCGCGCGAGACGTATCGCGTGCGTCTGGACGACCTCGGCAAGAAAGACGCCGTGCCGATGAGCGAGCAGGAATACGAGCGCATGCGCGCCGATTCGATGGCCGTCGAGAAGGTGGCCAAGGCTCACGCCTGAACGCAACACGCGTTGTTCAAGGGCCCTCCGGGGCCCTTTTTGTTGCTTCGCGATAACATGCGAGCCACTTCTTGCATGACGCGGAGGCATGAATGGCGGGGTTCAACGAGCGCATCCTGAACGGCATCAGCGTGTTCGCTGCGATCGTCGATGCGGGCACGTTCGCAGCAGCCGGCGAGAAGCTCGGCATGTCGCAGCCGGGCGTGAGCCGCGCCATCGCGCGTCTGGAAGCGCGCCTGAAGATACGCCTGTTCGACCGCACGACGCGCACCGTCTCGCTCACCGACGACGGCCGCCGCTTCTTCGAACAGGTCATGCCGCATCTCGTCGGCCTCGAAGAAGCGGCGGCCACCGCATCCGGCAGCGCGACGGCGGTGCGCGGGCGGCTGCGCGTGAACGTGGACCCGATCTTCTCGCGGCTCGTGCTCGGCCCGAAGCTCGAAGCGTTCATGGAAGCGCATCCCGAGCTCGAACTCGAGTTGCTCACGCGCGACCGGCTGGGCGACATGATCGCCGACGGCTTCGATCTCGCCGTGCGCTTCGGCGAGCCGCGCGATTCGAGTCTCGTCGCGCGCAAGCTGCTCGATACGCCGGTGCGCACCGTGGCCGCGCCGTCGTATATCGCGCGCTGCGGGCGGCCCGCGACGCCGCAGGCGCTCGCGAGCGGCGCGCACACGTGCATCGAATTCCGTGATCCCGAAACGGGGCGGCCGTTTCCGTGGGAGTTTCATCGGAAAAAGAAGCGGCTCACGGTCGAAACGCGCGGGCATCTGACGCTGAACGATCCCGGCACCATGCTGAGCGCGTGCCTGTCCGGATACGGCATCGCGCAGATACTCGAACTCGGTCACGCGCATCTGATGGCGGAGGGCGCGCTGATCGACCTGTTTCCGGACTGGCCCGACGAGCGCTTTCCGCTCTATGCGTTTCATCCGTCGCGGCATCATCCGCCGGCCAAGACGCGGGCGTTTCTCGACATGGTGATTGCGCTGACCGGGGCGGAGACAGGCGGGTGATTGCGGTGCGCGGTGTTTATTGCAGTGGCTCTGCGCGCGTCGAGTGGTCAGCGCGCGCAGGCATCGGGCCGCGCTTTCGTGCCGCGACGCTCGGGCGGCACCTTGCAATTGTCGACGCGTTGCTCGTCGCTGGCTTTGTCGCCGAGACGTTCTTTCAGCGTCTTGGGCTCGGAGGCGGCCGACGCGCCGGCGGCATCGTTGCCAGCGGCAGTGCGGGCCGATGCAAGGACGAGCAGCAGCAAGGCAACACGAAACCAGCGGTTGAACATGATCGAGCCTCGTCAAAGCTCCGAGTCTCACCGCATCGCCACGGCAGCGCACTCCGTTGCTTGCTCTTTCATTTCGACGCCGCGCAAGCCGCGCACCGACACCGCGAGCCCGCCCGCGCCCGCGCGGTTTTCGACAGTCAAGGTCGCCTGATGCCGCTGCGCCACGCGCGACGCAATGGCAAGCCCGAGTCCGCTGCCCTGCCCGTGCGTCCCCGCGCCGCGATAGAACCGGTCGCACGCGCGCTCGATCTCGTCGGGCGGAATGCCGGGGCCCGTATCCAGAACCGTCAGCGCGATGCCGTTCGACTCGCGGCGCAGCGTCACATCGACGCGTCCACCGGGCGGCGTGTGGCGGATCGCGTTATCGAGCAGATTGTTGAGCAGCACGGCGAGCGCATGCGTGTCGCCGAGAATCGCGAACGCGTCGTCCTCGCTGCGTGCATCTTCCAGTTCGAGGCCGAGGTCGATCGACTTCGCCTCGGCAATCAACGAGAAGTCCGACACGCGCGTCTCGCATAGCATGCGCAGGCTCATCGGCGCGATGGCCGCTTCGCGTGCCGCATCCTCGCGCGCCATGCTGAGCAACTGCTGCGCAAGATGAATCAGCCGGTTCAGCCGACCGTCTATCTTGCCGACCGTCGCTTCGTCTACTTTGAGCGAGCCGTCGCTGATGGCGCCTTGTATCTGCAATTTGAGCGCGGTGAGGGGCGTGCGCAGTTCGTGAGCGGCATCCGCGATGAACGTGCGCTGCGCCTCCGACGCCTCGTTGAGACGCGTGAGCAGGCCGTTCAGCGCATCGACGAGCGGACGCAGTTCGACGGGTGTGCGCGCGGCGAGCGACACGGGCGCGACGGATTCCGGCGAACGCGCGGCGAGCGACCGCGAGAGCCAGCGCACCGGCGCGAGGCCGCGCGCCACGACCACGAGCACGATCACCACGATGACCGGTATCAAAAGCGCGAGCGGCCAGATGGTATGCAGCGCGAGGGAAATGGCCATGTCCTCGCGCACGAAGTACGGCTGCGCCACCTGCACGAAGCGATCCGGCAAGGTCATGCCGAACGCGCGCCAGCGGTAGCCTTCGCGCTCGGCGGACTGAAAGCCGTCGCCGAAACGCGGCAGCTCGGGTTCATGCGGCGAGTGATAGATGAGCCGCCCGCTCTTGTCCCAAATGTCGATGACGAGCCGGTCGTCGGCGATGCCTACGAGATCGTGGCTGCGTCCTTCCGCGACATCGGCGGCGGTGATGTTGCCCGGCAGCGAGACGGCAACGGTGCGCAGCTCATAGTCGAAGAGTTCGCCCGCCTCCAGCTGCGCCATGTGGAAGATGCCGTAGCCTGCGAGCAGACACGCCGCGGCGAGTCCGCAGATGAGCCAGCCGAGCAGCCAGCGCCGGATGGAGTTCATCCGATCCTCTTCAGCCGATAACCCACGCCGCGCACGGTCACGATCTGCTCCGCGCCGATCTTGCGCCGCAGGCTATGCACGTGGACTTCGATTGCGTTGCTGCCCACTTCCTCGCCCCATCCATAGAGTTTCTCTTCCAGCTCCGAGCGGCGGAACACGCGCGACGGCTCCTCGATCAACGCCTGAAGCAGCGCGAATTCGCGCGGCACGAGATTCAGCGCGACGCCGTCCTTCGAGGCTTCGTGGGCGGCCGGATCGAGCGACAAGTCGCCGTGCGTGTAGACGAGCTGCGTATGGCCCGTGCGGCGGCGCAGCAGCGCGCGCACGCGGGCGGCGAGTTCATCGAGATCGAAAGGCTTGAGCAAATAGTCGTCCGCGCCGGCGTCGAGGCCGCGGATGCGGTCGTCCACCGCGTCGCGCGCCGTGAGAATCATGACGGGCGCATGGCCGCCGTTCTTGCGGTAGACGCCGAGCACATCGAGGCCGTCACGCTTCGGCAAGGTGAGATCCAGCAAGACGAGGTCGTACACGTCATTGCCGAGCGACAATTCGGCCGCGCGGCCATCCTGCGCCCAATCCACGGTGTAGCTGGAGCGGCGCAACGCGGCCAGCACCGTCTCGGCGATCATTTCGTCGTCCTCTACCAAAAGCAGGCGCATGCCCTTCCCCAAGCTTTGACGTGGCGGCCATTCTCCTTGCGTCTTGCTTAAGCGCCACTTAACGCCCGGCACGCCGAGCTTAAGCATCGCATAAGCAACCAGCCCGCACTATACCGCCACGCGCGCCGCAGACCGTGCGCGCGCATGCGGTGCTCGTCGCGCTGATACGCATCGGACGACGCATCGCGAGGCTCGCATTCGACGCTGCGGACGGACCGTGCGCGGCCCTTCTCCATCAAGACGATGCGCATGGCTGGGTCGTCCCGCCGCATCTCGAACTGCAATCGCCGAAAGCCGTCGTTGCCGCGCGCTTTCGTCGAGAAGTCCACGCGGTCGGGCGTGACTCGGAACTCGCCCGGTCCGGTTCGAGCCCGGCTCATGGCCGGGCTCTTTTTTTGTCCGGCGGGCGCTCGGGCTAGCCTAAAGGTGAGGGTTTTCGGGAACCAGGTGGAAGAGCCGCCTGTCGGCGGGCTTCTGCGCGGGGCTCAGGTGAGGGTTTTCGGGAGCAGGCTGGTCCGTTGTTGCAGACTGCGCCGCATCAGAACTTCACGCGAAGCTGAAACCCGATCGTGAACGGCAGATCGCTGGACGGAATCGGCGGGATTAGGATGAAGTTAGCGCCGACGCGCTTGTACGCCACCATCACCAGCGGCGCGGCCACGGGGCCGACCATGTGATCGTGCCCGATGCCCCAGCGGCCGTAGTCGTAGCCCGAGATCAGACCGCCCATCGCGGCGAGCCGTACGAAGCCCCAATGGAGAAATTCGGGCGCCCAGACGCCGCCGCCATAAAACGACGGTTTCGACAGCGAGTTGCGGAAATAGCCGCCGGTCACGGCCCATTGCGGCGCGAGCCAGCATTCCGCGCCGATTCCCGGATTGAATTGCTCGAAGTGCTTGTCGGGATGGAAATGATGCGAGCCGATCATGGCGTCGATCCATAGTCCGTCGTCGCACCATGCGGCCTGCGCGGGCGTGGAAGAGACGGCGGCTGACACGATCAGCAGCATGACAGCAAGCCATCGAAAGCGAAGCGGGTAAAAGCGGTGCCGCCAGAAGCGCATGTTTTATCCGCCATCGCCCGTAGCCATGGCGCCTTTTCTGAGATGAGAATCGTCGCGAACTCTACCTGAATCGCGTAATTTTCGTTTGCGCGGACGAAATCGGCGTGACGGCCGTTGTATTTCTAGTTGTCGTCTGCTTGCGTGTTCATTCTCTCTGGAGTCAGTCCGTGATGAAGGCTGCGAGGCACTATCTGAAATTGGTCTGCTCGGTCGCGCTTTTATGCGGATGCACGGCCTTGGGTGTCGTGACGCACCACGTTTCGGGGAACGAAGCCAGCGTGCCGGCCGGACAGTACGAACTCGACGCGCATCATTGGAATGTGAGCTTCGACGTCGATCACTTTCATTATTCGCGATTCGTCATCCGCTTCGACAAGGTATCGGCGCGCCTTGACTGGAACGCCAGCGGAATCGCGGCGAGCCGGGTTGAGGCGACCATCGACGCGTCGAGCGTCGACACGAACGTGCCGCTGCTTGACCGGATGCTGAAAGGACCCGACATGTTCGACGCCGCGCGGTATCCGAACATCGCTTTTCAGAGCACGACATTCGAGCGTACGGGCGATGACACCGGCACACTCACCGGCGACCTGACGATTCGCGGCGTGACACGCCCGGTCAAGCTGAACGTCACGTTCAACGGCCACGCGGTGAACCCGCTGACGAAACAGGAAACACTCGGCTTTTCCGCCGACGGGCATTTCAGCCGCGCGGCGTTCGGCCTGACGACATGGTTCCCCGCCGTCGGCGACGATGTGCACGTCGCCATTCAAGCGGAGTTCGGAAAGCTGAAGGAGTAGCTCGGAGATTAGGCCGCAGTCCAGTCGAGCACGACTTTGCCGCTGTTGCCGGAGAGCATCGTCGCGAACGCTTGCTCGTAATCGTCGACCGCGAAGGTATGCGTGAGGATCGGCGAGAGATCGAGTCCGCTTTGCAGCATCGCCACCATCTTGTACCAGGTCTCGAACATCTCGCGGCCATAGATGCCTTTGATCTCCAGCCCCTTGAAGATGACCTGATTCCAGTCGATGGCCGTTTGCGCGGGCGGAATGCCGAGCAGCGCGATCTTGCCGCCATGATTCATCGCTTCGAGCATGGCCGTGAAGGCGCTCGGCACACCGGACATTTCCAGACCGATGTCGAACCCTTCGGTCATGCCGAGATCGCGCATGACATCGCGTAGATCCTCATGTGCGACGTTGACGGTTCGCGTCGCGCCCATCTTGCGCGCCAGTTCGAGCCGGTAGTCGTTGACATCGGTGATCACGACGTTGCGCGCGCCGACGTGCCGGGCAATGGCAGCCGCCATCACGCCGATCGGGCCCGCGCCGGTGATGAGCACGTCTTCGCCGACAAGGTTGAACGACAGGGCGGTATGCGTGGCGTTGCCGAACGGGTCGAAGATTGCGGCGAGGTCGTCGGAAATGCCGGCGGGAATCTTGAACGCGTTGAACGCCGGTATCACGAGATACTCGGCGAAAGCGCCCTCGCGATTCACGCCCACGCCGACGGTGTTACGGCACAAGTGGCGTCGTCCCGCGCGGCAATTGCGGCAGAAGCCGCATGTGATGTGACCTTCGCCCGACACCCGATCGCCGATTGCGAAGCCGCGCACTTCCTGTCCCATCTCGACGATCTCGCCGACGTACTCGTGGCCCACGTGCATCGGCACCGGTATCGTCTTCTGCGCCCAGTCGTCCCACTTCCAGATATGGATGTCCGTACCGCAGATTGCCGTCTTGCGAATACGGATGAGGACGTCGTTGTGGCCGACCTCTGGACGCTTCACGCGGGTCAGCGTGAGGCCGGGTGCGCGTTCGAGTTTGGCTAGAGCTTTCATGTGACCTTCGTCCTTGGGGTTTGTGGGTGCTTTATGCGCATAAACTTGGCCGAGCGACACCGCTCACCGGATGACGCCAAGCGACCGTCCCACACGAGCGAAAGCCTCCACCGCGCGATCGATTTGCTCCGGCGTATGCGCCGCGCTCATCTGCGTGCGAATGCGTGCACGTCCCCTTAGAACCACCGGATACGAGAAGCCGATCACGTACACCCCTTCGTCGAGCAGGGCATCGGCCATTTGGGACGCGAGTTGCGCATCACCGAGCATGACCGGAATGATCGGATGCTCGCCCGGGACAAGATCGAAGCCGAGAGAAGACATAGCCTGACGGAACCGGGCACCGTTGTCGCGCACCCGCGAGCGCAGCGCCGCGCCTTCATCACTGTCGAGCAATCTCAGCACTTCCAGCGACGCCGCCGCGATGTTGGGCGCGAGCGTGTTGGAGAATAGATACGGGCGGCTGCGCTGGCGCAGCAGTTCGACGATCTCCTTGTGAGCCGCGACGTAACCGCCGGAAGCGCCCCCGAGCGCCTTCCCGAGCGTGCCGGTAATGATATCCACGCGATCCAGCACGCCGCAGTGCTCGGGCGTGCCGCGTCCTTTCTCGCCGATGAAGCCGACCGCGTGCGAATCATCCACCATCACGAGCGCGCTGTAACGGTCGGCCACATCGCAGATACCGGCGAGATTCGCGATGATGCCGTCCATCGAGAACACGCCGTCAGTGGCGATCAGTTTGAAGCGCGCGCCGGCGGCGTCCGCTTCCTTCAGACGCGCTTCGAGATCCGCCAGATCGTTGTTCTTGTAGCGCAGACGTCGCGCTTTCGAAAGCCGCACGCCGTCGATGATGCTGGCGTGATTCAGTTCATCGCTGATGATGGCGTCCTCTTCGGTCAAGAGCGTCTCGAACAGGCCGCCGTTGGCATCGAAGCAACTTGAATAAAGAATCGCATCGTCCGTCTGAAGGAACTGCGCAATGGCGCCTTCCAGCGACCTGTGCACAGTCTGCGTGCCGCAGATGAAGCGCACCGACGCCATGCCGAAACCGTCGGCGTCGAGCCCTGCTTTGGCGGCTTGGATCAGACGCGGATCATCCGCTAACCCGAGGTAGTTGTTTGCGCAAAAGTTCAGCACGTCGCGCCCGTCCGCGAGCCGAATCTCCGGCGACTGCGGACTCGCAATGATGCGCTCGTTCTTATAGAACCCAGCCGCGCGAATATCGTCGATGACGTCGCGCAGGTGGGACAGATATCGGTCTCTCATGGCGTCTTCCGGTTGCATCCGCGTGCGCACGCGGCCTGTTAGCCCTGTTATAGTCGAATCATCGTATTGGACACGTTCGATATTTCGAACAGATTTCCAATATGGAGAACACTCTAAGGGAACAACAGCGTCATGGCAAGTTCGCGTTCAGAACCGATAGTCGCGGAATCGGCGGCGGCCGGCTCTGTGCCGCCACGCGTCGGCGAGCAAATTCAACGACTGCGCAACGAAAGAAAGCTCACGCTCGACGATCTGTCCCGAGCGGCAGGCGTATCTAAGTCGATGCTGTCCGAGATCGAGCGGGACAAAGCGAATCCGACTATTGCAGTGGCGTGGCGGCTCACGAACGCGCTTGGCATCAGCCTGGACCAGTTGTTCGCGCAACAACGTCCGGCCGAAGCAATCCGCGTCGCGAGCCCGCACGATATACCGACCTTGAGCGGCGACAACGGTGGATATCACCTACGCGTCTGGGGACCGATAGAACTTGCGGGAAAGTTCGAGTGGTATGAACTCACGTTGCAGGCCGGCGCAGCGCTCCGCTCCAACGCTCACGAGCCAGGCACGCGCGAGCATTTGACCGTTCTTAGCGGAACGATCGAAGTGGAAGTGGCCGCCTCGACGCGCCGTTTGAAAACGGGCGAGACCGCGCGATACGCGGCCGATGACAGTCACGCGATTCGCAACGCAGGACGCTCGGAAGCCAAGGCGCTGCTCGTCGTAATCCACGGTTGAGGCAGCTGAAGGGCCCCGCGGAACTTTATGCGCATCAAGTTCTGTGTATTGACCGCTGATGCAAAGCGGGGCGTCCAGTGGACGCCCCGCCTACAATGGCCACGCCGGCCGCGTCCGTAGTTACGGGTTCTTCCGCACGCTGTCCTTCAAATCTTCGCGCACGTCACCCGCTCCCTTCTGGATCTTGCCGGCGACCTGTTGCATGTCACCCTTCGCTTCCTGCGCGGGATCGTCGGTAGCCTTGCCGACCACTTCGTTGATCTTCCCCTTCACTTGCTCGCCGACGCCTTTAACTTGGTCCTTATTCATCACGTTCTCCTTTAGGTTCAGCGCGAAAACTTCGCGGTGCTCGTCGCATAGATCGCGTTCATCGCGTTTCAGCCGATAGAAACCTGCTCCGAGCATGGTTCGAGGATGCGCCTTTTCAACGCCGCCTTGCAGCCGACGATGTCTGAACAAGGCGTAGGCGGAATCGCACATACACAGACACCGAACGGCGCGACGCTATTTTCAGGCGCGAAGATACTGTATATTTATACAGTACAAAGACCGGTGCGAGGGGTGACAACATGGAGTCGAACGGCGAACATCTGAGCAAGAAACAGTTCGAGCGGGCCGTGCGCGACCTCGAACGCATTACGCGGCAGATTGCGGCTCGCTACATCGAAAAAGGCGTGCCACTGACGTGGCGCCTCTTGCATGCCATCGAGGCGGAGGCGGTTGCAGACCTCGGTTTCGCAGGGCGTCACGAAGCCGCGCTGCGCGAGTTGTTCGCGCGCCCCGAGAACTTCGCTTATCCCGAGACCGACGACGTTGTGGACATCGCCTCGTCCGACGCTTTGCCTGCGGTATTCGGCTTCGCCGTCGACGCGTACGAGTGCGCTGCCCGGCAGGGCCGGCCGCAACTCGCGCTCGCGGGTCATTGATTGAGCGGCCCAGATCGACGGTCAACACCGCGATAAACAACTAACTTCGCCGATCAGCACATGCGGGCGCAACCAGCGCGCGCAGGCTTCGGTACAGTGGACGCTTGACGCCCGTCGCGTGAAGCCCGACTCTCTCTGCAAAGCGAACCGCGTCAAAGCGCCCTCTGAACACAATGCCGACTACCCCCGATCTCTTCGACCAACAGCGCGCGGACTGGCAGGCCGACCCGCACGCTGCCTTCGACGCATGGCTTGCTCAACAAGAATTCCGCGCGTCTTCCGCCGATGTTTATCGCGCGCAGTGGGGCAACTTTCTCGAATGGCTACAAGCGAAGCGGGCGACGCTCCATACCGTGCAGCAGCCCGTCATCGAACAGTTCGTCTCGCAGCTCGACATTCGGCGTCCGCAGCGAATGCGCTACCTGCGTTTGATCGAGCGCGTGCTGGATCACGTGCGGGAAATCGAGGCTGCAGGGACCAATCCGGCGCGGTTCATCGCGCAGGACGGCGATGCAGCTTGGCGCAAAGCCCGCGATAACGAGCCGACCGGCTTCCTGACGCATGACGAGCGAGCCTTGTTGATCGCGCATCTATTTTCGCCTTTGGGCGCGCTGCCTGCCGGACAGCGCTGGCGTGAACAACGCGACCGCGCACTGGTTGCCGCCTTCCTGGGCGCGGGGGTGAAAACGGGCGAGGCGGCGCAGTTGACCGTCGATTGCTATGCGCCTGGCGCGCCTTACATAACGGTCGATGCGACGAATCCGCTCTTGATTCGCCAGGCGCGCCTTGCGCCGTTCGCCGTCGAGTTGCTGGACGCCTGGATCAGCGAGCGCCGAGCCGCCGGGCTCGCGGGTGAGTTGCTTTTTCCGGCAGCGCCGTCGGGCCGGCCAATGCACAAGGCGACGATGCTACGCGCCATCGACGCGGTCGTGGCCGCGTCGGGCATCGCAGCGTCTCGGGTTGCGCGAGCCAGCCCGCAGACGCTTCGCAACACCTACGCGGCGGAGCTGTTCGACGAAGGCGTCGACCCGGAGCGCGTTGGCCAGTGGCTGGGCTTCCAGCAAATGATTTCCGTGCATCGGCTTCATCGGGCGTGGCAGGACTGGACAGGTGAGCAAATACGGGAGCGCGATCTCGCTCAGGCACAGGCCGGCGGGAGCGAAGAGGCAGGCTTCACCGGCGTCTGACGGCACTCCCGAAAACACTCACCTCTCGCGCTTTCGAGCCAATCAGCCCGTCAGGCACGCACCTGAGAAGCGTGGCGGAAGCCATATAGCGCCGACAGTTTCGACGCCGCCGGGCCGGAGGTTCGCTCGCATTTGGGGCAACACAGCTCGTATTCGTCTTCGTGCAACTGCAGTTCGGGTTCGCCGTCCTCGCAGCCGGGGCAGGTGCCCGGCATCGCTACGTACGGGTCGGCTTGCTTTCCCAGGACTGCTATTTCTTCATCGGTGAGCCGTCCGTTCACCGCCAGCGACGCAATCAATTCGCCGACTTCCGTGCTCATGCCACCCCGTACCCGGTGGGCGTCGCGCTCGCGCGTGAGTGCGTCGATCTCGTCGGATTGCGCGCGCACTTGCGACTCCAGGCGATCCGCGCGGCTACGTGCGACGCTAAGCTGTTGAATGAACTCAAATTCCTTGCGGCCGGCTTCGCGGATGCTCGCCTGATACGTCGCGGCGACGCCTCGTAGGCTGTCGAGTTCGACGAGCATCGGCTTCACGCGTCGCTCTGCGTCCTTGACCGCGTCGTTGATTTGCTGCGCGTAACGTTCTGTGTTGCTCCGCAGTTCGTCCTGGAGTTCGTCCAAACGGTCGCGCAGACGCGCCGTTTGCGACTGCTCTGCCGCAAGACGTTCGGCAAGCGCCGAATTTTCGGCTTGGGGGCGCGCGATCGCGTTGCGAAGTTCTTCTTGCAAAGCAGACTCACGTTCGCGCAGCCGGCCCAATTCCAGTTCCAGCGAAGCGATCCGCGCCGCCGCAGCTTCGGCTCGGGTCTCGGCAGCTTGGCGCGCTTGCTCGATCGTCTGGCAACGAATATCCGTCTCGCGGGCGCTCGCTTCGACACGAGCGAGCTTTTCATTCATTCGTGAGCGTTCGTCATCTAACGCAATGCCCGCCTGCTGTCTGGCTTCGACAAAGAGTTCTGCCAGCAATTCGCCCGCGCGCTCCTGCAATGCCTGCGGGATCCCGCCTGCCTCGACGCGCACCCGAACGCTCGAGCGGACGGTTTCCCAGAAAGCGTCTATGTCTCGCGGAATGTCGGTCGCACTACCGACCTGGGTCAACTCTCGCACTGTCGTGACAGACGGGCGAATCCCGAGGTCGAAAAACAGACGTCGGCAGGCATGCTGGGAGAGTTCGTGTCGGCGCGCGCCAGCTGCACGCATTCTCTCCAGCTCTTGGCGAACAGTGTCGCGAAGGTGCGTGTCCATTGATCCTCAACAAGAATTGTTTTGCCCAGCACGATTTACGTTTCACTCGATACAGCGACGATCTTGGCTCGGCCGATAGAAGGCTACTGCGATGCGACGGCCCGTTTTCATCGAGCGACGGTTTGGATTGTAGACCATCGATGTGAAACATGATGAGAATGTTCTTCTAAACCCATGATTTGTCGGCGATTGCGACCCAAACGCAGAACAGCCGCCTGTTTCACAGGGAGTTGTGGCCAAGCCATACGAGCGCTTCGTGGGGAGCGGTCGGTAGTTCCTAGCATCGGAGCGCACAGCCTTGAGAGTATTAGAAGTAAACACCCTTGAACCCTTGTTAAAACAGTTAACGCTTCGTCCAACCCTTATGGCATAAGGCTTTCCGGCCGGCTGGGTGAAGGTTTGCGGGATAGGTGGTGAGATGCTACGGGTGGCGTAGGTGGTGGGCTTCGGGATGATCAGTGAGAAGAACCAGGAGACATAGTGAGCGGCTTCGGGGAGAAGCATTCGCAGATTGGTGAGCGAATACGGGAGAACCCGCCGTTGAGCGCCTTGCCGTGCCGAAAACCGGAGCGCCGTGCGTCTTTGTATCGGTGAGACGATGCGGGAGAGCGGCGAAACCCTGTTTGCGTTGCTTTTTTGTGCCTGTTTTTCCCTCCGGTGAGCGTTTACGGGGCGAATTCGCTCTCTGAGGTGAGGCTATTCAGGAGCATCTACTAACGTGCCGCGCGCGACTGCCCTTTTTGGGCAGCCTTTGGTGAGGCTTTTCGGGAGCGTGCACTACGGTCGTTGTAGCCAAAGGTGAAGGTTTTCGGGAGATCGAGCGCCTTTCGAACGGCAGCCTTGCGGTGGGTGAGATTATTCGGGATGCGCGTACAGGGCACCGCGACTGGCGCGTCCAACGCAGAGAACCCAGCCGCGCCAACGATTTAGCTCCGTTCTGTAAGAGAAGTTGGAAGCCTTGGGAGCGCGTTAAGCCTTGTTCGAATGCCTGCGGACCGGCCAAAGTGAGCTTTTTCGGGAGTGCTCGCCGTTCGACGGACCGGCTCTCCTCCTAATCAGCCTCCTCTTCGCTTTGTTTGGCGTCCACAAAACCGAGAGGTGAGGGTTTGCAGGAAACCGGACGTGAGGGTTTTCGGGAGCCGCTGCAAGTGGTCCTCGACGGTAGGTGAGATTTTTCGGGACTGGTCGCTGCGGTTTGTCCAGGGTCGGCGGCTTCGAAGGCCGCTACGTGACGCTTCTTGCGCGCAAAGGTGAGATTGTCCGGGAGTGAGCCTCGCGTGAAGGTTCAGCGGTCGCTCTTCTAGTCGCAGAAAACGAGTGCTAATTGACCGAACTGCGGGAAAGCGAACGGTTTTCGTTTGTCTCTCGTGCGCCACACCTTTGTTTCGCGTCAAAAAACTTCTTTAGGTGAGGACTTTCAGGAGCGTTGTGGAAGTCGGTTGCCGCTGCCGAAAAAGTCCGCGAAGCGTTTACCCGCGCGGACTCTGGGTAAGGCGAACGAGGACGACAGGTGAGCGGTGAGCCTTTTCGGGAGCGCACCGCAGTGAGCCTGCGAACACAGATCGCCATCACCGTCGAAAGGGTGATGCCACCCGGTAGACGCGGATCACCGCACCCGCTATGCTTGCCGCAATACTAAATTCGATACCTGTATGGCGACCAGGCGCGCAAAGAAAACCGACGTAGTCAGCCCCAGCTCGGCGGAATTGCGCAAGGCCGTTGAGGCCATCGCGATTCAGCCCAAAAGCGGCAAGATCACGCTGCTGACGCGAAAGCTGTTCAACGTCTTGCTCGCCGTCGCGCAGCAAGCGGATGAATCCGGCGACACGTATCGCGCGCTGCTCTCCGATATCGTCGCAAATTCGGCCTTCGATTCGAACGACACCGCCCTCGTCAAAGAACACTTGCGCCGCATGGTTTCGGTTCAGGTGGAGTGGAGCACCGGTACCTCGAGCCAGAAGCCCGGCCGTAAGTGGGGCATATCCACGCTGATCGCGGACGCGGAAATTCTTGAAGACCCGTCTACGCGTCGGGTGTGGGTCGAATTCTCATTCGCCCCGAAGATCAAAAAGAAGCTGCTCGACCCGGTTCAGTATGCCAGGCTGAGCCTGCAATTCCAGAGCCAATTGCGCAGCAGCGCCGGCCTTGCGCTCTACGAGATCTGCGTCCGGTATCTGACAAATCCCAGCCATCTGACGATGCGCGAAACTTGGGAATGGTGGCGGCCGATTTTGTCTGGCACGCCCGATACCGAAGCCGGCGACGAGGCGAAACGCGAGTACAAATACTTTAAACGCGATTACCTGCGTCCCGCGATTGCAGAAGTCAACGCCGTAACGAACATCTTCGTCGAACTAGTGGAGCATCGAGAGGGACGGCGTGTCGCCGAAATCCAGTTCCGCGTGACAGAGCGTAAGCAGCCGATGCTCGCGTTGGATGAGCATCCGAATGTCTTCGACAGCACGCTTGTCGACCGGATGGTGAAGATCGGCATCCCGCTCAAGGAGGCGCAGACGCTCTATGCGGACAGCGAGGAAAACCGCATCCGTGCCGCTCTGCTCATGACGGAGCAGCGCATGCGCAGCACGACCCTGCCGCCGGTTCGCAGCGCAGCCGCGTTGTTCAAGGACGCGTTGAAGAAGGGCTATGCGCCGCCGGTCGAAGCCTTGCCGCCGGCTGCGAACGGCGCATCACCGCGGGCCGGTGCGCCAAGCGCAGCAGCGGCCGACGATCTAAAAGCGCGCTTGCTGGGCGAATTTTCGGCTTTTCGACGAAAGGAAGCTCGTGCGATGTACGAAGAGCAAGGTGAGGAAGAACGGGAGCTCGCACGCCAAAGCTTCGAGCAAGAGTTGTTGCCGGAACTCGGCGCGCATATGCGCGACGATTGGCGCAAGCGCGGCCTAGACTCCAAGCTCGCTGAAACATCGTTCTTCGACTGGCTCGCCCGGCGGACGTGGGGCGAGCCGACCGATGGGGACTTGCTCGCTTTTACACTCAGCCAGTCGCGAGCAGGCTGAACAAGGCGGCACCAATGCCGCCGGTTCGGTGACGCTAATCCTGCGTGTTGGCTTTCTCCAGCATCGTCTCGATTTGATGCAGTAACTCGTCGCGTTTCTCGCGCGACAAGCCCCGCAGCCTCAACTCGAGCCGATCCTCGCCATAAGACTTGAGATCCCCGACTGCAACGCCGTCCAGTTTGACCTCCAGGCGCTGCGCGTACCGTTGGCGACCGGCCGGCTTCGGCGCCTCTTGCCCGCTGGCGCGCCCCTTGACGATGTCCGCGACCTGGCGAGTGCTGAGGTCGTCCGACGTGATCTTGTTGATCAGCCGGAGCGTCGCGTCGCTTCCGCGCGCCGCGTGGTAGCGGGAGATCTGGTAGGCCATATTGGAACCGAACCGGTCCGGCCGCGCGACCATTTCTTGCATGACGTTTTCGGGCAGCTTCGCGATGGACAGCGCCACGGCGATCGTCGATTCGTCCAGCCCGAGATGTTCCGCCAACTCACGCTGACTCTGGAAATGTTGCTCGTCGAGGAAGCGGCGCCACACGACCGCGTTGTCGAAGACGGTCTGCGAATCGCGCTGGACGTTGAGGTCGTAGCCGAGCTTGTAGCTCTCGATGCCGATCGGCAAGTCCACGACCACTGCCTTGACCGTCTCCTTATTGGCCTCCTTCAACGCCCGCACGCGCCGCCCGCCGTCGCTCACGAAGAACATGCCCGGCTCATCGTAGTCGGGAATGACATGGATGGCTTGTTGCTGGCCTTGCTTCGCTAAATTGACTGCCAGCTCGGCAATCGAAGCCTTCAGATAGAAGTGACGCGGGTTGAACGGACTCGGCTTAATGGCCCTTAGTGGCAACTCGATCACCTGCCCTACCGTGTAGCGATTCGCTCTCCGCCAGGCTCGGTATTGCTCGGACTCGTGTGCCGCGTTAGCGTCGGGTTGGTCGTCGGCGACAAATGCGCTCGACCGGCCATTGGCTGCGGCTTGCGAGACCTGTTGTAGGTCGACGATGCCGTCGATCGCGTTGATTCGATCAAGCGCGGTTCTCTTTTCACTGCTTGTGGTATCGGGGCGGGCTTTGAAGCCCTTTGCGAACTGCGACGGTTTCATTCAGGGTCCTTTATGCGCATAAAGTCAGGCGAGCATGGCGAGGATCTCGTCGGCGCACGCGCGGATCTCTGCCGCTGCGAGCCGTGAGCCGCGATCTGTCATTTGCAGCACGGTCTGGCCGAGCGCCATTGCTTGTTTGTAGCACTCGCGCGTCGGAATCTGGGTTTTGAGCAGCGGGAAGCCGAGCTCCTCGAGCGCGACTTTTAGCTCCCGGGTCAGCATGCGTTTCTCCTCGGTCTTGTTGAGCAAGAAGACCGCGCGCAAGTCTTCGTTCATCACTTGCGCCTGCTGCACCAGCTTGACCAGCCCGACACTCGACCAGTAATCGGCGGGCGACGACGACGTCGGAATGACTGCGATGCTTGCGGCGAGGAGTACAACGCCCGAGACCTTCTCGGTGATTGACGGCGGACAATCCACGACGATGATGTCGTAGTCGTTGATGAACTTCCTAATCTCGCGGTGGATCTGGCCGCCCGCCTCCGAGAGATTCACCACTGGGAATGGAATGCCTGACGCGTCTTCCGAGGCGGCGCTCGACCAATGAATCAGCGTATTCTGACCGTCCGCGTCTACCACTAGCACGCGCTTGTCCTTCTCATGAAAGGCTGCGCCAAGATGCATCGCTATCGTGCTTTTGCCGACGCCACCCTTTTGTTGCGTGATCGCTATGATTTCCGCCGCCACGTTTTGCTCCGAAAATGTCCGATTGAAATTCTACATAGCGATAGAAGTTTTTCCAGCGATATTCGACCTAATGTCACGCGTTGGCCAAACGGACGAGGCTTTATGCGCATAAAACTGGCGGGGCGGGCGTTCGCGACGCTTTATGCGCATAAAGTCCCAGGTCCACACTCGGCCGATCGACCGCCAGGCGAAATCGCCTATGCTTGTCGCTGACCAACCCGGTGAGACGCGCCATGACCGTTCGCAATCTCGACACTCTGTTCGCTCCACAGTCGATCGCAGTAATTGGTGCGTCGTCACGCGCGCGAAGCATCGGTGAAATGGTGTGGACACGTGCCATCTCGTCCGGATTCGCGGGCCCGGTTTGGCCGGTGAATCCGAAGCACGCCTCGCTCGACGGACAACAGGTCTTCGCTGACATCGACGACCTGCCCGAGGCGCCCAGTGTGGCGGTCTTGTGCACGCGGCCTGAAACATGGCCTTCGCTGGTTGAGAGTCTCGGTCGGCGAGGAACGAAGGCAGTCGTAATCGTCGGCGAGGCGGAGGGAGGCGGCCCCACTGCGTCGCATGGGGCATCCGCGCATTCGTCACAGCAGAAATGGACATCTCTAACGTTGGCTGCCGCGCGCCCGCATCTGCTTCGCGTCGTCGGGCCGGCTAGCCTCTGCGTCATGACGCCGTCGATCGGCGCCTGTCTCGGTGCGCCGGTGTGCGAAGTGAAATCGGGCGGAGTCGCGTGGGTGTCAGCGTCGAACGCGCTGACGAATGGCGTGCTCGGGTGGGCCCGCGCTCGCGGCCTCGGTTTTTCGAGAGTTGTCGCGCTCGGCGACGAAGCCGACGTTGACGCCGGCGACGTCGTCGACTTTCTGGCGAGCGACGCGTCGACGCGGGCAATCCTTCTCGCCATCGAAACGATAAGCGCTGCGCGAAAATTCATGTCCGCTGCGCGCGCGGCCGCGCGAAACAAGCCCGTGCTGGTACTGCGCACCGGTCACGACGACCCGTTCGACCGGCTGTACGGCGCTGCGTTTCGACGTGCAGGGCTGGTCCGCGTCGACTCACTCGACGACCTTCTCGACGAAATCGAAACCCTTGGCGTCGGGCGCGTCGCCTCCAGCGACGCGGCGACCGTCATCACTAGCGATCGCGGCGTGGCGGCCCTCGCGAAAGACGCCTTCGGCGCGGCGGGAGGCGGGCTCGCGACCTTTCCCGCAGCCGCACGGGACGCCGTCGCGACTGCGTTACCCGGAGCGCAAGCCGGTAATCCGCTGCTGCTCGGCGATGACGCATCGGCGAGCGATTTCGGCGACGCGCTCAGAACGCTCGCACCGTATCGCGAGACCGGCACGGCGTTCGTCGTGCATGCGCCGACGCACAGCGCGCCCGTCGCTGACGTTGCGCGCACGCTGATCGCGGAGCGCCAGCATACCTATCGCGGTCTGCTTGCATGCTTCTTCGGATGCATCGATGCGGCGACCCGCGATGATCTCCACGCGGCCGGGATCCCTGTGCACACGACGCCGCATCGACTGGCGCGTGGTTTTGCGCGACTGGTCGACTTCCGGCACGGCCGCGAATTGCTCATGCAGACGCCCGACGGACTGCCCGCCGACGTGCCAAAAGACATCGATGATGCGCAAAACGAGGTCCGCGCCGCACTGTCGAACGGCACGGTGGAACTGGAGGGGGAACGCGCAGCGCGCATTCTCGTTCGCTTCGGCATTGCCGTGAAGCCGGGCCCTTGCGGTGCAAGATCAAGCGAGGCGATCGAAATAGAGACGCGCCTTCTCGATCATCACGTCTTCGGCCCTGTGTTCGAGTTTCGTGCAGAGGGCGCGCTCGGGCTCGCTGATGCGCTTCATGAGTTCTCGCTTCCGCCGCTGAATCCCGTGCTCGCTCGCGATCTGATCGCACGTTCGCCACGCTCACGGGAGTTGCCCGGCGAGATGCTGCTGCATGCGCTTACGGCGCTGTCGCAACTCGTCTGCTATGTGGATGAAATCGTCGCGCTTCGGCTGACGTTACACGTGACGCGCGACTCGGTTGCCGTGCACGAGCCGAAACTGACGTTGGGCGCATGCCGCAAGCCGTTCGCTATCGTCCCATATCCGCGCGCGATGGAAGAGACGCTCGACTGGCGCGGCATGCGCATCATCGTGCGGCCGATTCGACCGGAGGACGAAGACGCGCACCGAGCCTTTGTCGCTGCGAACACGGCGGAAGATTTGCGACTGCGCTTCTTCGGCGCGGTGCGCAGCTTCGATCATTCGCAACTCGCGCGAATGACACAAATCGACTACGACCGCGAGATGGCGCTCATCGTGACGCGAACGAACGCGGACGGTGGCTCCGAGACCCTTGCGGTCGCGCGCGCCATTGCCGACCCGGACAACGAGACGGCCGAGTTCGCGCTCGCCGCGCGCTCCGACATGAAAGGGCAGGGCTTAGGCTCGCTGCTGCTCACGCGAATCATCGATTACGAAAAGAAGCGCGGCACGCGATGGATGATCGGCGAAGCCCTGCGGGAGAACGCGGGCATGATCGGGCTGGCGCGCAAGCTGGGTTTCGAACTGACGCGCACCGACGACCCGGGCGTCGTCGGTTTCAGGATGCGGCTCGGCGAGACGCCGGCACAGCCGCCGTCCGTCACGCGTAGTTAGGCGCCGATCTTCGACAATGCGTCGTCGATTTGTTCGCGCGACAGCGACAGTTCGCTCAGCAATGCTTCGGCATACGAAACGCCGGTCTCGCGTTCGAGCCGCGCGATGGTGAGTGCGCAGCGCGCGGCGTCCTTCGGCGTCGCGATGAACGACTTCACGGAATGTCCCGCTGTGAACGCTTCGAAGAGCGGCGCGCGAATCTCATCGGGCAACGCGCGCGACGTCCACTGGTACGGCTTGCCGTTGTGGGTCAATTGCGGCGGCAGCGTGCGCTCTTTTTTCGCGGCGGGGATCAGACCGTAAGTGCGCGCCGCCTCGCCGATCTGCTCGGGCGAGAAGAGTTCGTCCGGGCTAATGTCGAACTGCGCGATGTGCGCTTCGATGGCCTGCATGGCGGCGGCGCGATCGTCGCGCTTTTTCTGCGCGCGGGCGACGATGTCACGCAGTTCGTCGGCCTCGTCGGTCGTGATGGTGAAGCTCGCCTGCTTTTGCTGAAGCTCGGAAAAGCGCAGGAACTCGGAATCGGAGAGAAGTTTCGCCATGGATGATGCGTCGAGATAGGCACGGCGGCTCCCAGAGGCAGCCGCTATTTTGAGAGGGCCGCCATTCTAACGTGATCCGCGCGCGGCTAAACGTGCGACATCGAAAGCGCGGCCGCGGCGTCTCTCAAGAGCGAGGTGACTTCCTCGATGGAGGGCGCCACGTACTCGTCGATTCGCCGCATGTACGGACACGTCAGCGCCGCGATTGCTTGCCCCGACGGACCCAGCAGCGGGAACGTCACGTCCGTGATGCCGAAGGTTTGCTGACTCTCCTTCTTCGAATAGCCCGCTTCCCGGATCCGTCGATAATCGGCGTCGAGCACGCTGCGGTCGATCGGCAATTCGCCTTTGACTTTCGTATGCTCGGCCAACATGTAGTCGCGCTGTTCGTCGGTTTGAAAAGCCAGTATCACGCGGCCCGATCCCGTGTCGATCAATCCGACGCGCGAGCCGAGACGCACGGAAATGCCCCAGGCGCCCGGGCCGTCCACCTGCGCGATGACGAGCAAGTTGCCGCGATCGTAGACGGCGAGATGCACCGATTGCTCCGCCGCGTCGGCGAAACGCTGCATGACCGGCAACGCCTCTGCGATCAGCCGGTTCATCGGCGGGTGACGGTGCGCGAGCGCGTACAGCTTAAGGCTCAACGAGTAACGGTCGCCCTCGGGCGAGCGCACGACGTACTGCCGCGCGACCAGCCGCTCGAGCATGCGATACATCTCGCTCGCGTTGCGGCCGAGCAGCTTCGTGATTTCCGCACGCGTGAGCCCCGACTTCTGCTCGGCCAGCAGTTCGAGAATGTCCAGTCCCTTGTCGAGTGCCGGCGCGCGATATCGGTCGGCATCGTTGTCTTCGGCGTCCACGGCGGTTGGGGTCTGTCGGTTCATATTCTGGGGGGTGTTCGTGCGCAGGGCCACCGTGCTTAGGGAATACACCGACCGCCCAAGGTCGCGCCATCCTTGACTTGGTTTTGTGCGTCTATGAATAATACGTTCATTAATGAATGTACCGCCACCCCGAGCGCTAGATTCGCCAACAGCTCGATCCGCAGTCAATCGCACTAACTCTCCAAGGCTTGCAGATGACCGCTGAAAAGCAGGACGTTTTGCCCCGACGCCGAATCGGATCGACTTCGCTGGAAGTGACGGCGCTGTCGCTCGGCACCGCGCCGCTCGGCGGCCTCTATCACGAACTGACCGAAGACGAAGCGCGCGCCACCGTGGATGCCGCGTGGCAAGCGGGTCTCCGCTTCTTCGACACTGCGCCGCACTACGGTCACACGAAGGCCGAGCATCGTCTGGGCGATGCGCTGCGCCGGTATCCGCGTGAAGACTTTGTTCTCTCGACGAAGGTCGGCCGCCGTTTCGTGCCGCGAACGACGCCCGATGACGGGAGGGAAGGGTGGGCAAATCCGCTGCCGTTTCAGGCGATCTACGACTACACCTACGACGGCGTCCTCCGCTCCTTCGAAGACAGTCAACATCGGCTCGGCATGATCGATATCGACATCGTGCTCATTCACGACATCGGGCGATACACGCACGGCGAAAAGAACGCGCACTACTGGCGTCAATTGACCGACGAGGGCGGTTTTCGCGCGCTCGATGAGCTGAAGCAATCTCGCGGCGTCAAAGCCGTCGGACTCGGCGTCAACGAGGGCGCAGCCGTCATGGAAGCGATGGCCGAGTACGACATCGACTGCGCGCTCTTGGCCGGACGTTACACGCTTCTCGAACAGAACACGCTCGACGATTTGCTGCCCGAATGCGAGAAGCGCGGCGTCAGTATTCTGCTCGGCGGAGCGTTCAACTCGGGCATCCTCGCGCGCGGTCTGGATACGAATGCGCACGGCGATCTCAAGTTCAACTACGGCGACGCGCCGAAAGAAATCGTCGAACGCGTCGGCAAACTGGAGCGCGTCTGCCGCGACTTCGGCGTGGCGCTCTCCACCGCAGCGCTCCAGTTTCCTTATGCGCATAAAGTTGTGGCGACCGTGCTGATGGGCGCGCGCACGCCCGACGAAGTGCGCCAGAACGCCGCCTCGTTCGCGACGCCGATTTCGCCCGCGCTATGGGATGCGCTGCGCGCCGAAGGGCTGCTTCACGCGAACGCGCCGGTGCCGCGATGATGGCGGACGACGCAATCGACGCGCATCAGCACTATTGGGACCCTGCGCGCGGCGACTACGGCTGGCTCGCGCCCGAGCTTGAGCCGCTCTTTCGCGTATTCGCACCACGCGATCTCGCGCCGCTGCGCGAGGCGACGGGCGTCGCGCGCACGGTCGTCGTTCAGGCTGCGCCGACGGTCGATGAAACCCGCTATCTGCTTGCACTGGCCCGCGACGATCAATCGGTGGCGGGTGTCGTCGGCTGGGTTCCGCTCGATTCCGACGACGCGCTGGAAATCATCGACGAATTCGCGCGCGAACCGAAGTTCAAAGGCGTGCGCCCGATGCTTCAGGACTTGCCCGACGATACGTGGATCGCTCACGCGCCCCGCGACGCCGCGATACAGCGCCTCATCGACCTCGATCTCGCCTTCGACGCGCTCATCTTCGCGCGGCACGTGCCGTCGCTGATCGAGTTCGCGAGGCGGTTTCCGTTGCTGCGCATCGTCGTGGATCACGGCGCAAAGCCGCCGATTCGCGACGGCATCGACGCGGGCTGGCAATCCTGGGCCGATGGCATCGCGCAACTGGCGGCGCTGCCGCAGCGGCTCTACTGCAAGCTGTCGGGCCTCGCCACCGAGGCCGCGCCGAACTGGACGGATGCGACGCTGCAACCCTACGTCGCGCATCTCATCGATCAATTCGGCGCAGAACGTCTGATGTGGGGCAGCGATTGGCCGGTGCTGAATCTCAACGGCGGCTACACTGAGTGGCATGCTGCCGCCACGCGCCTCACCGCGCATCTCGAAAAAGCCGGGCAAGCGGCGATTTTCGGCGCAAACGCCCGCGCGTTCTACCGTCTCTGAGACCTGCATATACCCGGCATGTCTCAAAATCAACCTGGAATGGAGCAGTGGATGGTACAAAGACTGGCAGGCAAGACCGCGCTGATCACGGCGGCGGGACAAGGCATCGGGCTCGCGACGGCCGAAATGTTCGCCGCTGAAGGCGCGCGCGTCATCGCGACGGATATCCGCATCGAATCGCTCGAAGGCAAGCCGTTCGAGGCGCGCAAGCTCGACGTCCTCGACGCTCAGGCGATCAGCGATCTCGCGAACGAGATCGGCCCGATCGACGTGCTGTTCAACTGCGCGGGCTACGTTCACGCCGGCTCGATCCTGGAAGCGACCGAAGCCGACTGGGACTTCGCCTTCGACCTGAACGCGAAGGCCATGTATCGCACGATCCGCGCGTTCCTGCCCGCCATGCTGGAGAAGGGCGGCGGCTCGATCATCAACATGTCGTCGGCGGCGTCGAGCGTGAAGGGCGTGCCGAACCGCTTCGTGTACGGCGCGTCGAAGGCGGCGGTGATCGGCTTGACGAAGTCGGTCGCGGCGGATTTCGTCACGCGCGGCATCCGCTGCAACGCCATTTGCCCGGGCACGGTGGAGTCGCCGTCGCTGAAGGAGCGCATCGCGGAGCAGGCGCAGGCGCAAGGCGCGACGGTCGAGCAAGTGCAGGCCGCGTTCGTCGCGCGTCAGCCGATGGGGCGCGTCGGCCGCGCGAGCGAGATCGCGGCGCTCGCGCTATATCTCGGCTCGGACGAGTCGTCGTTCACTACGGGTCAGATTCACGTTATCGATGGCGGCTGGTCCAACTGACCATCCGTCGCTTTTCAACTTTCAGAACCAAGAGGATCAGATCAGATGAAGCTGCTTCGTTACGGCCCCAAGGGTCAGGAAAAGCCGGGCCTGCTCGACGCGGACGGCCAGATTCGCGACCTTTCGTCGGTCGTGGGCGACATCGCCGGCGACACGCTGACCGATGCGGGCCTGGCGAAACTGCGCGCCGTCGATCCGGCGTCGCTGCCCGTCGTCGAGGGCAATCCGCGCATCGGACCGTGCGTCGCGCGGGTCGGCAAGTTCGTGTGCATCGGCTTGAACTACGCGGACCACGCAGCCGAATCGAACCTGCCTGTGCCGACCGAGCCGGTCATCTTCGGCAAGTGGACGAGCGCCATTTGCGGCCCGAATGACGACGTCGAGATTCCGCGCGATTCGAAGAAGACGGACTGGGAAGTCGAACTGGGCGTCGTGATCGGCAAGGAAGCCAAGTACGTCGACGAAGCCACCGCGCTTGACTACGTCGCGGGCTATTGCGTGATCAACGACGTGTCCGAGCGCGAATGGCAGCTCGAACACGGCACGCAGTGGGACAAGGGCAAGGGTTTCGACACATTCGGCCCGATCGGCCCGTGGCTCGTGACGAAAGACGAAATCGACGATCCGCAGAAGCTCGACCTGTGGCTCGAAGTGGACGGCCATCGCTACCAGAACGGCAACACGAAGACGATGGTCTTCACGGTCGCGCAACTGGTTGCGTATTTGTCGAAGACGATGAGCCTGCAGCCCGGCGACATCATCTCCACCGGCACGCCGCCGGGCGTCGGCATGGGCGTGAAGCCGAGCCCGGTGTTCCTGAAGGCCGGCCAGACGATGCGTCTCGGCATTCAGGGCCTCGGCGAGCAGCAGCAGAAGACCGTCGCGGCGAAGTAATACACCGCGCGTTCCAAACAGAAAACCTCGCCGCGGCGAGGTTTTTTGCTTCCTCACGGTGAAAACGGGCTACGCGTCGTAGAGCGCTTCGGCCGCGCCGTCGCCGATGCGCGTGATGGTTCCCTGCGCCACCGCGACGAGCCGCTCCGTATTGCCGTCGGTGACGAAGACATCGCATTGGCAAGTCGCCTGCGCCATGCCCGCATGAATCACGCGCGCCCGCGCCATCAGCGTGCCCGTCACCGCCGGGCGCAGATGATTGATCTTGAACTCGCCCGTGACCACCTTGGGACCGAGCCGCAATGCGCCCGCGAAGGTGAGGGCGTTGTCGACCAGATAGCTCACCACGCCGCCATGCACGAAGCCGTGTTGTTGCCTCAATTCGTCGCGGATCGGCAGACACAGCGTGAGACTCGCTGAATCGACCTGCATCAGCTTGGTTCCAAGCAAGGCGCTGAACGGCTGCGCGTTCAGTGCACCGCGTGCGATATCGACAATTTCGGCCATTCGGACACTCCTTGGTGGGTTCGGCGCCGTCCTGCAAAGACAATAGATAGCGTTAGCGCGCTTCGCAAGGAAGTTCGGCAAAAATCGTGCAATGGTGCATTTCGGCGTAACGCGACGCCCGCGCGCCCGGACGTCTTCCCGCATAGACAGCTTTCGCCGCCAACGATTCAAGCTTGTCGCGCTGCCTGCCGTAAACCCGCACTGTCGCCGTCATGGAACGGTCAATTCGTCAGTACGGATGGAAGTGATGTTTGGAAAAATCAAGGTTGCATCGGGCTTGCTCGCGGTACTCGTCGTGTTCTGTGTCTTTCAACTGGTGACCGAAGGGCTGGGTTTCTGGTCGCTTTCGAGGACGCACGACGACGTCAATAATCTTTCGAACATCGCGCTGAAACAGGTCAACGCCGTCAACCAGACCACGCAGCATCTGATGGATGCGCGCATCAACCTGTCGCGCGCCGGCACGCGCATGGTGCGCGGCGGCACGGAGCCGGTCGAGATCGTGCAGCACGCGCGCGAACAGATCGCGAGCGCGGAAAAGTCGTTCGGCGCGTTCATGAACGCGCCCAAGACCGGGGATGAAAACGTCGCGCGGATGAACGCGCTGCAGGCGAAGTACGCGGAGTACGCGAAGGCGCTGTCGGAACTCGTGCAGTATCTCGACGCAGGCAATATCCAGGCGTTTCTCGATCAGCCGACGCAGGGCTTCCAGGACCGCTATCTCGCGGAACAGCAGAAGTTCGTCGATTTCGGCAATGCGTCGAGCAACGCGTACCTCGAATCGATCGACACGCGCTACGCGTGGTTCCGGGCGGTGGGCATGGCGATCGCGGTCGCGCTGATCGGCGGCGTCGTGCTCGTGCACTTCGCGCTGCGCCGCGGCGTCATCGCGCCGCTGGAAGAAGCCGGCCGCCACTTCGAGCGCATCGCGCAAGGCCGCCTCGACGAGCGCATCGCGGATCGCGGCACCAACGAAATCGGCCGCCTGTTCGCCGGTCTCGCCGCGATGCAGGCGAGCGTCGCGAACACCGTGAAGACCGTGCGCGAGACGTCGGAATCCATCAACTTCGGCGCGGACGAAATCGCAAGCGGCAACGCGGACTTGTCGGCGCGCACCGAGAATCAGGCGGCTTCGCTAGAAGAAACCGCATCGAGCATGGAAGAGCTGACCGCCACCGTGCGCCAGAACGCGGAACACGCGCGCGAAGCGAACGCGCTCGCGGGCGAAGCACTCGAAGCGACGTCGCGCGGGTCGAGCGTCGTGGACGACGTGGTCGACAAGATGCGCGTGATTGCGCAAAGCTCGGACAAGATCGCCGAGATCATCTCGGTCATCGACGGCATCGCGTTCCAGACCAACATCCTCGCGTTGAATGCGGCCGTCGAAGCGGCGCGCGCAGGCGAGCAGGGCCGCGGCTTCGCGGTCGTGGCGGGCGAAGTGCGCGGCCTCGCGCAGCGTTCGGCGCAATCGGCGAAGGAAATCAAGGAATTGATCGGCGAATCCGTCGCTCAGGTCAGCGACGGCTCGGAACTGGTCGAGCGCGCCGGCTCCGCGATGCGCGAAGTGTCCACGTCGATCTCGCGCGTCACGCAGATGATGGCGGAAATCAGCGCGTCGTCGCTGGAGCAGAGCGTCGGCATCGAGCAGGTGAATCAGGCGGTCACGCAGATGGACGAGATGACGCAGCAGAACGCGGCGCTCGTCGAGCAGGCCGCGGCTGCCGCGTCTTCGCTGCACGAGCAGACGCGCCAGTTGAAGGCGGCGGTCTCCGTGTTCCAGCTCGCCTAAGCAGGCAACGACGCGTACGCCGTGGCGAGGTGATACGGCGTCGTGGACGGCATTTCCGCCCGGCTGATGCTGCCATCGGCCGCGCGGCACTCCACCCATCCCCGCGCGTGCAAGAAGCGCGCGGCGTATCGGCCGATCTGCTCGCCGAGCGCGTCGCCGCGCGTGGCGAGCGCGCGCAGATATTCGGTCTGCGCCCAGATGCGCTGCGTGCCGTCAATCACGCGGCCGGTTTCATCGAGCGCGGCAAACACGCCGCCCGTCTTCTCTTCGACGCCGTGCTTCTGCGCGAAGTCGAACGCGCGTTCCAGCCGCTCATCGAGCGCGACGGCCTCGAATGCAGCATCTCCGCTGCCCTTGACCAGGAAATACCATTCGAACTGATGTCCCGGCTCCAGCCGGTTGTCCGCCGCGCCGATAGGCAGTTCGGCGATGCAGCCCGTCGGCTCGTGCACGAACATGCGCGCGATCCATTCGGCGAGCGTGGCGAGGCGCGCGTCGTAGGCGGCGTCGCCCGTTGCTTCCCGCGCAGCGAGCCACGCTTCCGCAAGGTGCATCAGCGGGTTTTGCAGCGGGCCTTCCAACGTCTCGGAGAAGTCTTCCGCCACGACCGCGTTCAACACTTCGCCGACCCGCGCGAACCGCGTTTCGATGAGCTTCGCCGTTTCATCGAGGACGGCGAACGCGCGCGCCGAACCGCTCTTGGCCGCGTAGTGCGCGCACGCGAAAACGACGAACGCGTGCGTGTACAAGTCTTTTTGCCGTTCGAGCGGCGCGCCGTTTGCATCCACGCTGTAGAACCATCCGCCGTGGCGCGTGTCGTGAAAGTAGTGCTGCAACGATTCGAACAAGGTCGCCGCATGGTCGAGATCGCCTGCATCCGCGAAAACGAAAAGCTGCCGCGCGCATGCCATCGCGCGATAACGCTTGGGCGGCAGCGGCGCGTGGTCGTTCGGACCGACGGCTTCGAACGGCAGACGCAGCGTCGCGTTCAAGCCGGGGCCGCGCCAAAGCGGAAGCACGACGTTCGCGTAGTGCGCGCGCAGCGCCGCGCCGGTTTGAGGATGCGCGGACGGCGTCGACGGCGCGCCGGGCGTGGATTGATGTTGCATGCGACAGTCTTTAGAAGTGTTCCGAGAGGCGCTACGGCGTAGCCTGGCAAGCATAGCAAACGGCGCTCGTTGCGCGACAAGCCGGCATCACGAGGAGAGAAAAACATGTTGAACAACGTCGAACTTGTTTCCCGGCTCGTCATGGCCGCCGTGCTCGGCAGCGTGATCGGCTTCGAGCGCGAGCGGCTTTCGTGGGCCGCCGGCCTGCGCACGCATATGCTCGTGTGCGTCGGCTCGGCGCTCATCATGATCGTGTCCGCGTTCGGATTCGCAGATGCGCTCAAGGCCGAACATGTGGTGCTGGACCCATCGCGCGTGGCGGCGCAGGTCGTATCGGGCATCGGCTTTCTCGGCGCGGGCTCGATTCTTTTGCGCGGCGAAATCGTCCGCGGCCTGACGACGGCGGCGAGCCTGTGGTCCGTCGCGGCCATCGGACTCGCGGTCGGCGGCGGCCTGTACACGGCGTCGATTGCGGCGACCGCAATCATCCTCATCATTCTGGCGGGGCTGAAGCCGCTCGAGCGACGCTTCATCTCGGTGAGGCAGCGCCGACAACTGACGATGCTGGTCGATCGCGGCTCGCTTTCGTTTCATGCACTGCACGAGGCGCTCGGGCCGGGCAGCGTGCGCGTGAAGCAGTTCGTTGTGCAGCAGAGCGAAGAGTCGCCGGATTCGGACGAGGTGCAAGTCGAGTTGTCGCGCGTGTCCGAGCAAGAGTATCGGTCGATCTGCGCGCGCTTGCGGCAACTCGAAGTCGTCCGCGAGTTTCGCGAAGACGGCACCGTCTGAGCGGCGGCGCGCAGATGCATCGCACGGATGCGAAATCGAATGCTGAAACATCGCGCGAAGCCGCTGGATAAGGCCCGCAGCCGTGCGACAATGCGGCCTCGAAATTTATCGCCGGACCGCATGGGCGCGCTGCGCGCCAGCAGTTCCGGCCGCAGTCTTTCGATCCGCAGCTTCCGACCTATGCCAGATTCCGCTGTACCCCGAAATCCTGACGTCTCATCGGACGATACCGTTCCTTCCGCGAAAACCGGCCGCCGGAGCCCGGCGCGCACCGCGCAGCGCGTCGCCCAACTGCGCGAAGCGATCCGCCCCGGCGAAACGCTCGACCTCTTCGCCGAGGACGCGGAACGCGCCACCCAGCAGGCGATGAACACCGATATTCGTCAGGGCACGTTCGAGGGATTCGAGTTGCCGGAGGTGTTTCTGGCGGCGGTGGAATCGTCGGCGAGGCGGCGCGCAGCGCGTGCAGCGGCGCCGGCCGAAGCGCGGGCGGAGACGCCGATGCAAGGCGATCTGATCGCGGATTCGTTCGACTCGCCTGATCCGGGGGATGACGGCCCGACGCTCCTTGCTACCGCGACCGCTTTTCACGCGCCCGATGCCGTCTCGCTCGATCGGCACGTCGCGGCGGTTGCCTCGCACTCGTTTCAGTCGTTCGCCTGGCTGCTGTGCGCCATGCTCGCGACCTACGCGACCGTCATCGCCCAGCCGGTGACGTGCCTCCCTACCGTTCCCGACGTCTTCAGCACGCGATAGTCCCCTGCGGCAACAAGCCTCGGGGTCGCGCAGGATGACCGCCGCGCGGCCCCTCACGCCCCGCCCCTATTTTCCAGCCGGTCAAAAAAGCCGTGTCTGTAGAAAAACTACAACATTTTTGGGAAGGAAATGCTGCATCGCACTAGGAATCCGGCAGGGCAAACCCTATAATCATGGCTAAGGGAAAACCCTCAATCACTAACCGGAGTCTCACATGAGCTACCTCTTCGCACTGCTGCAAAAACTTGCTTCGCTGTTCGAATCGCCGCATCTGCCGATGGACAAGGACTATTCGTATCAAGCGCGTTTCCGTGAATCGGAGCGTCAGCGCAAGTCACGCGGCACGGCTTTCGGCATTCGTCTGTAATGCGCGGCTAAAGGCGGCGCGGGACACACAGTAGAAGCAATATGCGACGGCAAGCGCCGTACACCCGCCCGCCAGTTCTGTAGTTTTTCTAGCAGTTTTCTAGCATTCCACTTCCGCGCTCCAAGCGCGCGACACGGCATCACTTCCCCCGCAGTTTTTCCGCGCCCGTCGTCCGACGAGCCGCCGCGGTATCCTTTCGGTCTCACGAACCATCGCGCATTGCGCGGCCCCTCATGACCGGCGACATCCACTTCTACGATCCGAGCGAAGGCCACGGCCTGCCGCATGACCCCTTCAAGGCAATCGTCGCGCCGCGCGTCATCGGCTGGATCTCCAGCCGCACCGCCGAAGGCGGCGTGAACCTCGCGCCGTATAGCTTCTTCGGCGCGTTCGCGACATTCCCGTACGTGATCGGCTTTTCCAGCGAAGGCCGCAAGGACAGCATCAGCAACATCGAGGCGACCGGCGAATTCGTCTGGAACATGTCGACGCGCCCGCTGGCCGAGCGCATGAACCGCACGTCCGCGCCGGTGGCGCCTGAAATCGACGAATTCGAGCTCGCCGGGCTGACGAAAGCGCCCGGCCGCAATGTCGACGTGCCGCACGTGGCGGAGTCGCCGGCGGCGCTCGAATGCCGGCTGCTGCAAGTCGTGCGCATCCACGACCTCTCCGGCCAGCCGATGAACAACTGGCTCGCGCTCGGGCAGGTGGTGGGCGTGCATATCCGCAGCGAGTTTTTGAAGGACGGTCTTTTCGATACCGCCGCCGCGCGCCCGATCATGCGCGCGGGTTATCGCGCGGACTACGCCGAGATCGGCGAAATGTTCCAGATGATCCGTCCGAGCGCCTGACCCCAAAGGCGAAAACATCGGCTTCGCGCCGCGACTTGTCGTGGCGCGACACGCGTCCACCGTTGCGCGCTTCTCTCCCTTCGTCCGCAGAGCCTTGTCCCACAAGGCCGTCCGGCTGTCTACCGCAAAACTGCGACAAATCGGTGTCGTATTTCCACATGTGATTGTCGCAAATAGTCGGCTCACGGCACTTTTTTCTGGCAACTATGTATGCAGAGCGCGGAAGCGCGTCCGCCACGGTTCTGGAGAATGTCGATGGATTCCCCCAAGGTAGTGGTCGAAGGGCTGTGCAAGGTGTTTGGCAGCAACCCCAAACAGGCGATCGACCTGTTGGCCGGCGGTGCGTCGAAGGAAGAAGTGTTCTCGCGTACCGGCCAGATTGTCGGCGTCCACAACGTCTCGTTCGATGTCAGGGAAGGCGAGATCTTCGTGCTGATGGGCCTCTCCGGCTCCGGCAAATCGACGCTGATTCGCCTGATCAACCGGCTCGTCGATCCGACCGCCGGCAAAGTGCTGATCGACGGGCGCGATGTGGCCGCCGTGCCGCGCTCGGAACTCACGGCGCTGCGCCGCCGGGACATGAGCATGGTGTTCCAGTCGTTTGCGCTGATGCCGCAGCGCACGGTGCTGTCCAACGCCGCGTTCGGGCTGGAAGTGGCGGGCGTCGGACGCAAGGAACGCGAATCGCGCGCCATGACCGTGCTCGAACAAGTGGGCCTCGCGCCGTTCGCGCAGAAGCTGCCGTCGCAGTTGTCGGGCGGCATGCAGCAGCGCGTGGGCCTCGCGCGGGCGCTCGCCGTCAACCCTTCGCTGATGATCATGGACGAAGCGTTTTCCGCGCTCGATCCGCTCAAGCGCAAGGAAATGCAGAACGTGCTGCTCGACCTTCAGCGCGAGCAGCGCCGCACGATTCTCTTCGTCTCGCACGATCTCGAAGAAGCCATGCGCATCGGCACGCGCATCGCGATCATGGAAGGCGGCCGCGTGGTGCAGATCGGCACGCCGCAGGAAATCATCAAGAATCCCGCCGATGACTACGTGCAGGCCTTCTTCGAAGGCATCGACACGAGCCGTTACCTCACGGCCGGCGATCTCATGCAGACCGATGCCGTGCCGGTCATGAAGCATTCGCCGCAGATCGACGCATCGAGCGTCGCTAAGACGCTCAACGGCAGCGCGGAATACGCGTTCGTGCTGGACGGCGAGCGCCGCATTCGCGGCTTCGTCGGGCGCGACGCCACGGGCAACGCGGTGCCGCAAATCCATCACGTCGAATGCATTGAGCGAACCATGACGCTCGACGACGTGGTGAACCGCGTGGTCGCCAGCCCCGCGCCGCTGCCTGTGGTCGATGCAGACGGTTCGTACTGTGGTTCGGTCAACAAGACGAACGTGCTCCAGGTCTTAACGCGCCATCGAGGTTCCCATGTCTGAAATCATTCCGCTCGGTAGCTGGGTCGATCACGGCGTCCACTATCTGCTCGACCACGACGCCAAAACGTTCGACTCCATCGGCAAAGTCATCGAGAGCTTCGCGGCGCTCATCGAACACGGCCTTCAGGCCATTCCGATGTGGGCGCTCATGGCGATCTTCGTCGGCATCGGCTTGTGGCGCGTCGGCTGGCGTTTCGCGGCCTTCACGCTGCTCTCGCTGTTGCTCGTCTACGCGACAGGCTTCTGGGATCAGATGGTCATCACGCTCGGTCTTACGTTGTCCTCAACATTGATCAGCCTGTTGCTCGGCGTGCCGCTCGGCATATGGACCGCCAAGAGCAAGATGGTCGAAATGGTCGTGCGCCCCGTGCTCGACCTCATGCAGACCATGCCTGCCTTCGTGTATCTGATTCCGGCCGCGATGCTGTTCGGCCTCGGCCGCGTGCCCGGCATTCTGTCGACCGTGATCTTCGCGATGCCGCCCGCAGTGCGCCTCACGTCGCTCGGCATCAAGCATGTGAATCGCGAGATCGTGGAAGCGGGTCAGGCGTTCGGCTGCACGCCGTGGCAACTGCTCTACAAGGTGCAGATTCCGAACGCGCTGCCGTCCATCATGACCGGCGTGAACCAGACCATCATGATGGCGCTGTCGATGGTCATCATCGCGTCGATGGTCGGCGCGGGCGGCCTCGGCAACGACGTGCTCGCGAGCATTCAGCGGCTGGATATCGGTCTGGGCTTCGAGAGCGGCTTGTCCGTGGTGTTGCTCGCGATCATCCTGGACCGCATCACGGAGAGCTTCGGACGTTCGCCGGGCATGGCTCGCGCGCCGCTGTTCTCGGGCTTCAAGTCCGTGATGCGCGTGCGCCGCGCGCCGGCCGCGCAACAAGGTTGATGCGCCCATGAAGCGCGATGCGATCGCCCCCGCAGCCGCCGATTCGCCGCTCGCCCATCTCGCGCACTTCGGCTTTCTGACGCTGCCGAACTTCTCGATGATCGCGTTCACGAGCGCGGTCGAAGTGCTGCGCATGGCGAACTACATCGGCCGCACGGAGCACTACAGATGGTCGGTCATCACGCCGGACGGCGAGCCGGCGCGGGCGAGCAACGGCATGACGGTCAAGCCCGCGACGACGCTGGACGAAGCAGGCATGCCCGACGTGCTGATCGTGTGCGGCGGCTGGCACGTCGCCGATTATGTCGACGACACCGTGATCGCGCTGTTGCAGCGCGTGCATGAGGCGGGCGTGCCGCTTGGCGGCATCTGCACCGGGCCGTATGCGCTCCTCGCGGCCAAGTTGCTGGACGGCTACCGTTGCACGCTGCACTGGGAAGACATGTCGCCGGTGAACAAGCGCTTCCCGCATGTGCGCTTCGCCGACGAGCTATTCGTGATCGATCGTGACCGCGTGACCTGCACGGGCGGCACCGCGCCGCTCGACCTCATGCTCAATCTCGTGAGTCTGCGGCTCGGGCAGGCGCATGCGGCGCAAGTGTCGGAGCAGTTCATCGTCGAGCGCATACGCGGGTCGACCGACTATCAGCACATTCCGGTCGATGCGCGCGTCGGCTTCACGCGGGCGGAACTGGTGGAAGTCGTGCGGCTGATGGAAGCGAATATCGAAGAGCCGCTGTCGCTCGATGAACTCGCGCGGCTCGTGCATCTGTCGCAGCGGCATCTTCAGCGCATGTTCAAGATGTTCCTCAGCGTGTCGCCGACGCACTACTATCTGACGTTGCGCCTGCGACGCGCCCGCGATCTGTTGCGCAACACAGATGCATCGATTGCGCGCGTGACGAGCATCTGCGGTTTCCATTCGCCTTGCCACTTCAGCAAGGCGTATCGCGCGCAATTCGGCCATGCGCCGAGCGCGGAGCGGCGACTTTCCGCTTGACGCCGCCGTAGCTTTACGAAGCTAGCTCACGATCACGTTCGATAATCCGTCTTGCCGCCTTCGATCATGCGCAACGCGGCCTGCCATTGCAGCGCGGTGATGCTTTCTATGCTGTCGCTGCGATACTGAGCAGCCGTCGTTTCGCACACTTCGGGCGAAGGCAGATTCAGCTCGCCGCCGCCCGCGAGCGCGCGCAGCTGAATCTCGCAGGCCCGCTCCAAGAAATAGATTTCCTGAAACGCAGCGGGAATCGAACGGCCGCATGCAAGCAGTCCGTGATTGCGCAGGATCATCGCGTTATGCGGCCCGAGATCGTTGACGAGACGGTCACGCTCCGCGAGATCCAGCGCGATGCCTTCGTAGTCGTGATAGCCGATCTGCCCGTAGTACTTCAGCGCATGCTGGCTGATGGGCAAGAGCCCCTGCTTCTGCGCGGAGACCGCCGCGCCCGCCGGCGTATGCGTATGCACGACGCAGACCACATCCGGCCGCGCCATGTGAATGGCCGAGTGAATGGTGAAGCCCGCCGGATTTACGCGATACCGCTCGGGAAGCTCGGCCACGTTCGCATCGACCGGGCGGCCTTCGCTGTCGATGCGCACGAGGTCCGACGCGCGCATTTCGTCGAAGAGCACGCCGTATCGATTGATGAGGAAGTGATGCTCCGGCCCCGGCACGCGCGCACTGATGTGCGTGAAGATCATGTCGGTCCAGCGAAAATGCGCGATCACGCGGTACAGCGCCGCCAGGTCGCAGCGTAGCGCCCACTCTTCTTCCGAATAGCCGTGAGTCTCCATGCCAGTCTCCTTCGTTGGAATTGGTCAGATGGCCTGCGCGCGGCCGGGAAACGTCTCGTCGTAGTCCATTGCGTGATGCACTTCCTCGGTATCTGCGCCGCGCTGTTCGCGGTACATCATCGGCGGCAGACCGAACTGCTTGCGAAATTCGCGGCCGAGGTGCGATGCATCGGAGAAACCGCAGCTCGACGCGATATCGGCCACCGTCTTGTCCGAACTCGTCAGCAGCCACGCGGCCGTGCGCAGCCGCACCTGCTTGGCGTACGCCTGCGGCGCCTTGCCCGTCTCGGCCTTGAAGAGGCGTTCGAGTTGCCGCGTCGACATGTCCAGCTTGTGCGCGAGTTCATCGAGCGTGAGCGAACGGCCGACGTGCTGCTCCATCAGAAGAATTGCGCGCTTGACCTTCGGATGCGTGGCGGGCGCGAGGCCCGGCGGATGCGGCTGCGGCGCGTTGCCTTTCTGCATGTCGTCGACGAGCAGAATGCGCAGCGCCTTTTGCACCGTCGCGGTCTCGAAGTGCCGCAGCAGGATGGCGGCGGCCACGTCGATGGAAGCCCGCCCGCCCGAGCACGTGATGCGCCTTCTGTCGATCACGAACAGCCGGTCCGCGACGAGCAGTTGCTCGTCCGCTTGCGGGAAACGCTCGACGAAGTCCCAGTAGTGGAACCAGCTCACGCACACGCGATGGCCGTCGAGCACGCCCGCGCGCATCAGCGTGAAAACGCCCGTGCACATGCCGACGATAGTCGCGTCGCGCGCGGCGGCGCGGCGAATGAACTGCAGCGTGGCATCGCTCGCGGAAGCCCCGGAATGCAGCAGGCCGCCGACGACGACCACGTAGTCGAACGGTTCGGCCTGCTCGTAGGTTTCCCACGGCGTGATCTGGATGCCGCAGCTAGCGCGCACGGGCGCGAGCGTTTCGCCGATCACGCTCCACGAGCAGCGCACCGGGCGGCTGAAGTCGCCTTCGTCAGCGGAAAGACGCAGCAGATCGACGAAGCCCGAGAACGCGGTCAGCGTGAAGTTCGGCAACAGTACGATGCCGAAGCGGATGCGCGATTTCGATTGGCCGTCGATGGAAAGCGGCGGAAGGGATTCTGCGGGATTCATGCGCGTGCGGTGCGGCGGCTCTGGGGTATGCGGCGAGCATAACACCGGGCGCGCGCAACGGGCGCATCGTCAGAAAGGAAGGAAACGCCGCGCAGAACGCGCGGCGTGAAGCGATGAATCAGGCGCCGAGAACAGCGAACGCCCAGGCGAACACGCCGCCGATCAGCGCGCCCGTCGAACGGCCGAGCAGGCTTGCTACGGTGTAATCGCCCCAACGCTGCTCGACCTCGGCTTTCAAGACGCCGAAGTAGCGCAATACCGGATCGATCGAGCAGACGAGCATCAGCGCGACCCACAAAGGCGCTTCGCGGGTGAGCACGTGTTCGGGAGCCAGAACGCCTGTGGCCTGAAGCGCGCCGACGACGCCGACGCCGACAAGAAACGCAAACACCCAGGACTTGAAGAACTGATCGGGAAGAGCGTGACTTTCCATTGCTGCAAACGGGATAAACGGGGGACTGGAAGACGAGAGACGCATTCGCGCGAGCTCTCACGGACCTAGGGAATATACCGAGGCGCATTTGTTTAGCCGTTCGGAGCAATCTCAAAAATGCCCCGGTTTGCAACGAAACTGCGCAAGAACGCGCTGCGGCCTGCGCGCTCTGGTAGGCGCTGACGCCGCCATCCCATTTCCATGCCGTTTTTGTTCTATCTGCCGGAATTGCGGTTTGGTGCAATGAGGCCATGTCGAACGCGCTCGCTCATTCGAACGACGCGAACCGCCAACCTTGAGGCCACGCCATGAATGTCAGCGTTTTCGATCTGTTCAAGATCGGCATCGGACCTTCCAGCTCGCATACCGTCGGGCCGATGATCGCGGCGTGCCGCTTCGCGTCGCATATCGAGGACGCGAATCTGCTCGGCTTCGTCACACGCGTGCGCGCCGAGTTGTTCGGTTCGCTCGGCGCAACGGGCAAGGGCCACGGCACCGACAAGGCCGTGCTGCTCGGGCTGGAAGGCAATCTGCCCGATCTGATCGACCCGGACGCGATCGCGCCGCGCCTCGCCGACATCCGCGCGACCAAGCGTCTGAACTTGCTCGGCAAGCGCGCCATCGTGTTCGACGAGCGCGAGCACATCGGCTTCTATCGCAAGCTGATGCCCGGCGCGGCGGGCTCGAGCATGGTGCATCCGAACGGCATGCGCTTTCAGGCGTTCGATGAAAACGGTCAACTGCTCGTCGAGAAGGAGTATTACTCGGTCGGCGGCGGGTTCGTCACGAACCGCGAAGGCGAGCGCGTGAACGGCGTGCGCGCCGGCGCGAGCGTGCCGTATCCGTTTCGCACCGGCGACGATCTCATGCGCATCTGCCGGGAGACAGGTCTGTCTATCGCCGATGTCGCGATGAAAAACGAATGCGCGAATCGCAGCGAAGACGAGGTGCGCGAGGGCATGCTGGCCGTATGGCGCGTGATGGCCGCGTGCGTCGAGCGCGGCTGCAAGGAGCGCGGCGATCTGCCGGGACCGATGCAGGTCAAGCGGCGCGCAGCGGACCTGTGCGCGCAACTGCGCTCGCGTTCCGAGGAATCGCTGCGCGATCCGCTCTCGATGCTCGACTGGGTGAATCTCTACGCGATGGCCGTCAACGAAGAAAACGCTTCGGGCGGACGCGTGGTCACTGCGCCGACCAACGGCGCGGCGGGCGTGATTCCCGCCGTGCTGCACTACTACGTGAAGTTCATGCACGGCGCGAACGACGAAGGCATCGTCCGCTTTCTTCTGACGGCAGCGGCCATCGGCATCATCTACAAGGAGACGGCTTCGATTTCCGGCGCGGAAGTGGGCTGTCAGGGCGAAGTGGGCGTCGCGTGCTCGATGGCCGCCGCCGCGCTTGCTGCCGTGATGGGCGGCACGCCTGCGCAAGTGGAAAACGCCGCTGAAATAGGCATGGAACACAACCTCGGCATGACGTGCGACCCCGTCGGCGGCCTCGTGCAGATTCCGTGCATCGAACGCAACGCGATGGGCGCGATCAAGGCGATCAACGCCGCGCGCATGGCGATGAAGGGCGACGGCCAGCATTACGTCTCGCTCGATTCGGTCATCAAGACCATGCGCGAAACAGGCGCGGACATGAAGACGAAATACAAGGAGACGTCGCGCGGCGGGCTGGCCGTGAACGTCATCGAGTGCTGAAACACCGCTACGAAGGAAGAAACACATGAGCCGCTATTCGATATTCAGCCTGCTGCGCAACGGCATGTCGTATCACGAGAACTGGGAGCGCCAATGGCGCAGCCCGGAGCCCAAGCGCGAATACGACGTGGTGATCGTCGGTGGCGGCGGGCACGGCCTCGCGACGGCCTACTATCTCGCGAAAGAGCACGGCATCACGAACGTCGCGATTCTGGAGAAGGGCTGGATCGGCGGCGGCAATACCGCGCGCAATACGACCATCGTGCGATCCAACTATCTGTGGGACGAATCCGCCGCGCTGTACGAGAAGGCGATGAAGCTGTGGGAAGGTCTTTCGCAAGACCTCAACTACAACGTGATGTTCAGCCAGCGCGGCGTGATGAACCTCGCGCACACGCTGCAAGACGTGCGCGATACCGAGCGCCGCGTGAATGCCAACCGGCTCAATGGCGTCGATGCCGAGTTCCTGACGCCTGCGCAGATCAAGGAGATCGAGCCGACCATCAACCTCAATAGCCGCTATCCGGTGCTGGGCGCGTCGATTCAGCGGCGCGGCGGCGTCGCGCGTCACGATGCGGTGGCCTGGGGCTTCGCGCGCGGCGCGGATCAGGCGGGCGTGGACATCATCCAGAACTGTCAGGTGGTGGGCATTCGGCGCGAGGGCAATCGCGTGACCGGCGTCGATACCACCAAAGGCCATATCAAGGCGAAGAAAGTTGCGATCGTCGCGGCCGGCAACACGACGACGCTCGCGGACATGGCGGGCGTGCGCCTGCCGCTCGAAAGCCATCCGTTGCAGGCGCTCGTGTCCGAGCCGATCAAGCCGGTGGTCAACACAGTGGTCATGTCGAACGCGGTGCACGCGTACATCAGCCAGTCCGACAAGGGCGATCTCGTGATCGGCGCGGGCGTCGATCAGTACACGGGCTTCGGGCAGCGCGGCAGCTTTCAGATCATCGAAGGCACGCTGGAAGCGATCGTCGAGATGTTCCCCGTGTTCTCGCGCGTGCGCATGAACCGCCAGTGGGGCGGCATCGTCGATGTCTCGCCGGACGCATGCCCGATCATCAGCAAGACCGACGTGAAGGGCCTCTACTTCAATTGCGGATGGGGCACGGGCGGCTTCAAGGCGACGCCGGGTTCCGGCTGGGCGTACGCGCACACCATCGCGAAAGACGAGCCGCATCCGCTGAATGCGCCTTTCTCGCTCGACCGCTTCTATACCGGCCATCTGATCGACGAACACGGCGCGGCTGCCGTGGCGCACTGAAGGAGTACTGAACATGTTGCTGATCGAATGCCCCTGGTGCGGGCCGCGCGCCGAAAGCGAATTTTCCTGCGGCGGCGAAGCGGACATTGCGCGCCCGCTGGAAACGGAAAAGCTCACCGACAAGGAATGGGGCGATTACCTCTTCATGCGCAAAAACCCGCGCGGCGTGCATCGCGAACAATGGATGCACGCGCAAGGCTGCCGCCGCTGGTTCAAGGCGCAGCGTGACACGGTGAGCTACGAGATACAGGGCTACGAGACGTTCGACCGTCCGCTGGCTGTGATGGACAACAACGAGGGAGCGTCGAAATGAGCCAGAAAGACCGACTCGCCACGGGCGGGCGCATCAATCGCGCCATCGCGCTGACCTTCACATTTAACGGCAAGACGTATCAGGGTTTTCAGGGCGACACGCTCGCGTCCGCGCTGCTCGCCAACGGGCAACACTTCGTCGCGCGAAGCTGGAAGTATCACCGGCCGCGCGGCATCGTGACGGCGGGCGTGGAAGAACCGAACGCGGTCGTGCAGCTCGAAAAAGGCGCTTATACGGTGCCGAACGCGCGCGCGACCGAAGTGGAGCTGTATCAGGGACTCGTCGCGGAGAGCGTGAACGCGAAGCCGAACATCGAGAACGATCGCATGGCGATCAATCAGAAGTTCGCGCGCTTCCTTCCGGCGGGCTTCTACTACAAGACGTTCATGTGGCCGCGCAAGCTCTGGCCGAAGTACGAGGAAGTGATTCGCGATGCAGCCGGTCTCGGCAAGGCGCCCGAGGAACGCGACGCGGACCGCTACGACAAGTGCTTCGCGCATTGCGACGTGCTCGTCGTCGGCGGCGGGCCGTCGGGTCTCGCTGCGGCGTATGCGGCGGGCCTGTCCGGCGCGCGCGTGATTCTCGTCGACGATCAGCGCGAACTGGGCGGCTCGCTGCTCTCTTGCCGCGCGGAGATCGACGGCAAGCCCGCGCTGCAATGGGTGCAGAAAATCGAAGCCGAATTGCGCAACATGCCCGACGTGAAGATACTTTCACGCAGCACGGCGTTCGGCTATCAGGACCACAACCTCGTGACGGTGACGCAGCGGCTGACCGATCACTTGCCCGTGTCGATGCGCAAGGGCACGCGCGAACTGATGTGGAAAGTGCGGGCCAAGCGCGTGATTCTCGCGACGGGCGCGCACGAGCGTCCCATCGTGTTCGGCAACAACGATCTGCCGGGCGTGATGCTGGCGTCCGCGGTATCGACGTATCTGCATCGCTATGCGGTGCTGCCGGGCCGCAACGCAGTGGTGTTCGCCAACAACGACGACGCGTATCAATGCGCGCTCGATCTCAAGGCGGCGGGCGCGCAGGTCACGGTTGTCGATCCGCGTCCTGCAGAAACCAAGGGCGCATTGCCCGCAGCCGCGCGACGCTACGGCGTGCGCGTGATGAACGACGCCGTGGTGACGGCAGCGCACGGCAAGCTGCGCGTGTCGTCGGTGGAAGTGGCTTCGTATGCGAACGGCACGGTCGGCGCGAAGCAAGCCGACCTGCCTTGCGATCTCGTCGCGATGTCCGGCGGATGGAGCCCGGTGCTGCATCTCTTCGCGCAATCCGGCGGCAAGGCACATTGGCACGATGAGAAAGCATGCTTCGTCCCCGGCAAGGCGATGCAGGCGGAGACGAGCGTCGGTGCATGCGCGGGCGACTTCACGCTGGCACGCGGCATTCGCTTCGGTCTCGAAGCGGGCGCGGAAGCCGCGCGCGCAGCGGGACATATCGTGGCGCGGACGCAGCCGGTGAAGGTCGCGGAGATCGCTGAAGCGCCGATCATGCCGCTGTGGCTCGTCGGCGGACGCGAACTCGCGACGCGCGGACCGAAGCAGTTCGTCGATTTCCAGAACGACGTTTCCGCCGCCGATATCTATCTCGCCGCGCGCGAAGGCTTCGAATCCGTGGAGCACGTCAAGCGTTATACGGCGATGGGCTTCGGCACGGATCAGGGCAAGCTCGGCAACATCAACGGCATGGCGATTCTTGCGCAGGCGCTCGGCAAGACCATTCCGGAGACGGGCACCACCACGTTCCGCCCGAACTACACGCCTGTCACGTTCGGCACGTTCGCGGGCCGCGAACTGGGCGAATTTCTCGATCCCGTGCGCAAGACCGCCGTTCACGAATGGCACGTGCAGAACGGCGCGATGTTCGAGGACGTCGGCAACTGGAAGCGCCCCTGGTACTACCCGAAGGGCGGCGAAGACATGCACGCGGCGGTCGCGCGTGAATCGCTCGCGGTGCGTCAGAGCGTCGGCATTCTCGATGCATCGACGCTCGGCAAGATCGACATTCAGGGCCCCGATGCCGCGAAGCTGCTGAACTGGGTGTACACGAACCCGTGGAGCAAGCTGGAAGTCGGCAAATGCCGCTATGGCCTGATGCTCGACGAGAACGGCATGATCTTCGATGACGGCGTGACCGTGCGCCTCGCCGAACATCACTACATGATGACGACGACCACCGGCGGCGCGGCGCGCGTGCTCACGTGGCTCGAACGCTGGCTGCAAACCGAATGGCCCGACATGCGCGTGCGGCTCGCATCGGTGACGGACCATTGGGCGACGTTCGCCGTGGTCGGACCGAATAGCCGCAAGGTGCTGCAAAAGGTGTGTCAGGACATCGACTTCGCCAACGCCGCATTCCCGTTCATGAGCTATCGCGATGGCACGGTGGCGGGTGCATCGGCGCGTGTCATGCGCATCAGCTTCTCGGGCGAACTGGCCTACGAAGTGAACGTGCCGGCGAACGTGGGCCGCGCGGTGTGGGAAGCCATCATGGAAGCGGGCGCGGAGTTCGACATCACGCCGTACGGCACCGAAACCATGCACGTGCTGCGCGCGGAGAAGGGCTACATCATCGTCGGGCAAGATACCGATGGCTCGATGACGCCGTTCGACCTCGGCATGGGCGGCCTCGTCGCGAAGTCGAAGGACTTCATCGGCAAACGCTCGCTCACGCGCTCGGATACCGCGAAGGCGGGACGCAAGCAGTTCGTCGGCTTGCTCACGGACGATCCTTCGTTCGTGCTGCCCGAGGGATCGCAGATCGTGGCGGGTCCCTTCCAGGGCGATACCGCGCCGATGCTCGGTCACGTGACGTCCAGCTATTACAGCCCTGTTTTGAAGCGTTCGATTGCGTTGGCCGTCGTGAAGGGCGGGCTCGACAAGATCGGCGAAACCGTCACGATTCCGCTTGCGAGCGGCAAGCAAATCAACGCGAAAATCACCAGTTCGGTGTTCTACGACAGCGAAGGAGCACGTCAACATGTGGAATGAAACCAAAGCTTCCTCGACCGTTGTGGATCGCATGACGGTCGGGCAGAGCAACCTCGGCCCGACGTGGCAGGAGTCGCCGCTCGTGGGCGCGGATGCGCTGATGAAGGCGCATCATACGGGCGCATCGAAGGCGTTTCGCCTGACGGAGCGTCCGTTCCTGCAACTCGTGAACGTGCGCGGCGATACACGCGATGCCGCGTTCTTGCGTGCGGCGGAGAGCGTGATCGGCTGCGCGCCGCCTTCGATGCCGAACACCATCGCGAAGGGCAACGGCTACGACATGCTGTGGCTCGGGCCGGACGAATGGCTCGTGGTGTCCGAGGCGCAGCACGATGCATCGCGCGCGGCGCCGCTCGAAGCGCGATTGCGCGAAGCCTTCGCGGGCGTGTTCGCATCGGCGGTGGATATTGGCAGCGGTTATACGGTGCTCGATATCGACGGTCCTCGCACGCGCGATGTGCTTTCGCGCGGCTGTCCGCTCGATCTGCATCCGAAGGTCTTCGGCGCGGGACAGTGTGCGCAGAGCCACTACTTCAAGGCGTCGATCACGCTGGTGCCTCTGGGCGGCGATCGCTTCGAGATCATCGTGCGTCGCAGCTTCGCGGATTACTTCGTGAAGATCATGCTCGATGCGGCCGAGCCGCTACTCGCATGAAACCGTACGAGCCGTTGCATGCGGGCGGACAAGGGTGGCGCGTCATCGTCGATGAACTCGTCGTGATGACGCGCGTCGGGCTTTATGAGCACGAGCATCGCGCGCCGCAGGCTTTATCCATCGATGCGAGCCTGCGGTATCGCGGCATGCCTCGCGAAGACGAGCTGATCGATTACGAGGCGTGGTGCAATCGCGTGACGGCGTATCTGCAAGAGAAGACGCATACGCGCTTGCTCGAAACGCTTGCGGTGGAGATCGCCGCGTTATCGTTCGATGAATGGCCGGCGCTCGATGCGCTGACGCTTGCGCTCTCCAAGCCGAAGATTCGCGAGGGCACGCGAAGGCTCGCGCTGGAACTCGACTGGCGGCGCGCGGATTACGATGCGTGGCGTGTGCAGCAGGCGTTGGCTGTGTCGAGCGCATGAACGCATCGCGCGATGCGGCGGCGCGGCTTTCCGAACGCGCTTGTAAGGAGCACGATGCGCACGCGGCGCTGGCGTTGCTTGATAGGAGCATCGCGTTGGGGCATCGGCGGATTGCGCTGATTCGGTACTTGCACGCGCAGTATCTCGGTGCGGCGCTTGAGGGGCGGCATCATGTGTATGTTGAGGAGGTCGCTTCGAGGTTGAGTGGGGAGGCGTTGGCGGGGGTGGTGAGGGCGGCGCGGGGGAGGTTGGGGGGTTAGGGGGTTGAGTTGTCTCCGTATGGGCGGAGGAAGCGAGCGCGAGAGCGAGAAGAGAGAGCGTGTGCGGTCGATCTCCGCTTATGCGGAGGAACGCTCGGTGGCGTGCTCGCGGACAGGAACGAGGCGGGCCTATCTCCGCATACGCGGAGGAACCACGATGTCGGCGCGTAGGACGTCCATCCAGTAGGGTCTATCTCCGCGTAAGCGGAGGAACCATAAAGCACGCATGTCCACTGTTTTCCCCTACGGGCCTATCTCCGCGTACGCGGAGGAACCCGCATGTAACAGGCGAGCGGTGCAGCGTGATGAGGCCTATCTCCGCGTACGCGGAGGAACCGATGATGCGGCGGCCACACGCGTGGTCGAACAGGGCCTATCTCCGCGCACGCGGAGGAACCGCCTTGCTTCGCAGAACGGTCGAATCGATTTCGGGCCTATCTCCGCCTACGCGGAGGAACCCCCGCGCGGTGCTGGCCGGACGGAGCCGGAGACGGCCTATTTCCGCCTACGCGGAGGAACCTCATCGCGCCAGTCGCTCGAAAGCCTCCCGTACGGCCTATCTCCGCGTACGCGGAGGAACCAGACTGTCAAACTTGATGCCGTTGTGCTCGCACGGCCTATCTCCGCGTACGCGGAGGAACCTACCCGAACAGTCAGATCGAGCGTGAACTGTGGGGCCTATCTCCGCGTACGCGGAGGAACCGCAGGAGATCGCGGGCTCGGTCAACGTCGACAAGGCCTATCTCCGCGTACGCTGAGGGACCGCGCCTCGCAGCTGCTCGATATCGGACCGCGGGGGCCTATCTCCGCGTACACGGAGGAACCGGGGGTGGGCGCTGCCAAACGCGATCATCCTGGGGCCTATCTCCGCGTACGCCGAGGAACCCGCGTGTGACTGCGGGGCGCGTGCAGACGCCGGGGCCTATCTCCGCGTACGCGGAGGAACCGCGATGGCGTTGATCGACAGAGGCAACCAGTCGGGCCTATCTCCGCGTACGCGGAGGAACCTCGACGCCGAGCGCCTTGCTCGCAGCGGCGTAGGGCCTATCTCCGCGTACGCGGAGGAACCGGCCAGCAACGCCGCAGAGAATGCCGCCGCGACGGCCTATCTCCGCGTACGCGGAGGAACCATCTGCGGCGCACGGCTCAGACGCTTGAGCAAGGGCCTATCTCCGCGTACGCGGAGGAACCCCGAGCAATGCCACTGATGGCCCGGTCATGCAGGGCCTATCTCCGCGTACGCGGAGGAACCTTGTCGTCGTTGCCGCCGGGTTTCGGCTCCGGGGGCCTATCTCCGCGTACGCGGAGGAACCGCTTGACCGTCTTCCAATCCGGTCGCGTATTGAGGCCTATCTCCGCGTACGCGGAGGAACCAGGTCCTGTCTGCGCTCGTCTTGCCGCAGATAGGGCCTATCTCCGCGTACGCGGAGGAACCGAGGCATTCTGCGCCGTCATGCGCGAGCACGGCGGCCTATCTCCGCGTACGCGGAGGAACCGAAGACCCGCGCGCATCAAAGCCGCTCGACCAGTGCCTATCTCCGCGTACGCGGAGGAACCTTGAGCACAGCACCGTAGACCGACTGAACGCCGGGCCTATCTCCGCGTACGCGGAGGAACCGCGCTTGCATTGAAGGAGAATGGCTACAACTGGGGCCTATCTCCGCGTACGCGGAGGAACCCGTAACGCGCTGCTTTACGACGGCGTTTCAACGGGCCTATCTCCGCGTACGCGGAGGAACCCGGGCGGCTCGGAGAACAGGTCTGCGCCGATGAGGCCTATCTCCGCGTACGCGGAGGAACCTGCCACCGCTCCGGCTTGACTCACCGCCATCACGGCCTATCTCCGCGTACGCGGAGGAACCTTCGTGCAATGCTTGATCTGTTATCTGCGCAATGGCCTATCTCCGCGTACGCGGAGGAACCATCTCCCGCCCCCGCACCGCCCAGCCGCAGAACGGCCTATCTCCGCGTACGCGGAGGAACCTCTACCACCTAACTCAATGATGTTAAAGAACAACCCGCATATCCGATGTCTCGAATTCGCTTCTCTGCACGCGAGTATGGTGAGTCGAGAATCCGCTGTCAAATGCGGTCGTTGAGCGCCGTTTGCGTATGCGGGGGACGGCCTCGCCCGTCCGAACGCAGCTATCGAAAGCAATGGAGCAATGAGGCAACGGCCAACATCGCTGCTTCCTTGCATCGATAAACTTTGACACTTAAACAAGCCTTGTCCGCCCGTAGTCGATGCTAACCTAAGCATTCCAAACAAATAGCCGTAAGGGATAAAAGGCACGACGAGGACCACAGCAGGTAATCATGGAACCGCAAGCGAATCCGCTAGAGCCGTGGGGAAAACTGAGCCGCGACGCCGCCGACTGCATCGGCGAACGCAGCATGCACCCGCTGTACGACCACATGATGGACGTCGCCGCCTGCTTTCTAGCCGCGCTCAAAGAAGGCACGCGTTTGCGCAACGCCTTCGACACCGTGGCGGGTCGAACCTTGAGCGAGCAAGACATCGAGCGGCTCGCGGTCTTCGCCTGCCTCCATGATCTCGGCAAGGCGAACAGCGGCTTCCAGGCAAAGCGTTGGAAAGGCAACGCGCCGGCTGGCTGGCCGTCGCCCGCGGGTCATGGCGTCGAAGCATTCTTGCTGTTTCGCGACGAAGACCTCGCTTCCTCCTTGCCGCTCGAATCCATCAGAACATGGAGTCCGGACGCGGAGTCGTTGTTGCTGGCGAGCCTTTCGCATCACGGCCGCCCATTGCCGGCTTCGAACGGTCAAGACCCGATCATCTGGAAGCCGGTGCGAGACCGCGCAGGCTCCGTTATCTACAGTCCCAAAGAAGCAGTACGAAAAATCGGCGAGCAGTTGCAGCGAGACTTCCCCCGCGCGTTCGAGTCCGATGGCGAGCCGCTGCCATCGACTCCGGCGTTCGTTCATCTTTTCGCGGGCGTCGTCCAGTTCGCGGATTGGCTCGGATCACATCCTGGCTTTTTTCCCTTCAGCGATCCGGGCACACGCCGGACGCGAGCGGAGGCCGAAGAACGCGCGACACGTGCTGTATCCACAATCGGCCTCGATGCGTGCGCCGCGCGCATCGAGCTCCTGCAACGCCCTATCTCGTTCGAGTCCGCATTCGAAGGCAAAGCGCCGAGGCCCGTGCAAGCCGCGCTCGGCGACAGTGACCTCGGACCGTTGCTCATCCTCGAATCGGAGACGGGTAGCGGCAAGACGGAAGCCGCGCTATGGCGCTTCGTCCGGCTCTTGGCCGAGCATAAGGTCGATTCGCTGTACTTCGCGCTGCCGACGCGCGTCGCCGCAGCACAGGTGTACGAACGCGTGCTGAAGTTCGTGCGTAGTCTCTGGCCGCTCGACGCGCCCGTTGTCGTTCGCGCGCTTCCGGGCTATGAAAGCGCCGACGGCAGCGACAAGATCGCGCTGCCGGACTTCATAGTGCAATGGTCCGATCACCCCGACGACGCGAGAGCCGCGACGCGCTGGGCGGCGGAATCGCCGAAGCGTTTTCTGGCGGCGACGATCGCGGTCGGCACCATCGACCAGGTTCTGCTCGCCGGGCTCATGGTTCGTCACGCGCACATGCGTCATGCCTTGCTGAGCCGCTCGTTGCTGGTCGTCGACGAGGTGCATGCGTCGGACATCTATATGTCGCAACTGCTGGAGCAGGTGTTGACCGCGCACGTTGGCACGGGCGGCCATGCATTGCTGTTGTCGGCGACGCTCGGTTCCAGGCAGCGAACGCGCTTTCAGCAGATCGCGCAGCGGTCGGCGGCGGCGCTCGCTTTGCCGAGCGTGGAGCAAGCCTGCGCGTTGCCTTATCCCGCGCTGACTGACGGCGCGAACATCCGCAGCTTGACGGCCAGTGGCGCGTCCAAGACCGTCCACTGGTCCACGCTCGACGCAATGGATGACCCCGAGCGCATCGCGCGTTTGGCGATCGATGCAGCGAGCCGTGGCGCACGCGTGCTGATCGTTCGTAACACGGTGCCATCGGCCGTCGCGACACAGCAAGCCATTGAGCGTCTCATCGACGGTTTGAGCGATCGAGGCATACTGTTCGAGGTGAACGGCGTCGTCACGCTGCATCACAGTCACTTTAGCCGCCAGGACCGTCCGCTGCTCGATGCAGCGGTGGAATCGCGCCTCGGCAAGACGCGGTCGGCGCTGAAGGGTTGCATCGTGGTCGGCACGCAGACGCTCGAGCAGAGCCTCGATATCGACGCCGATCTGCTCATCACCGACATTTGCCCTATGGATGTGCTGCTGCAACGCATTGGCCGTCTGCATCGGCATGAGCGAGACGCACACGAGCGGCCCGAGGGCTTTCGGCACGCATATGCGTGGGTCCTGACGCCAGCCGGTAATCGGTTAAAAGCCTATATAGACGAGCCCTGCAATGGACTCGGGCGATCGAAGAACGGGGGCGGCGTGTACCGCGATCTGCGCATGATCGAAGTCACCCGACGACTCATCGAAGAAGCGCCATGCCGCGTGATTCCGCGCGATAACCGTCTTCTGGTCGAACGTGCGACGCACCCCGACTGTTTGCTTGCGATCCAAAGCGAACTCGGACCCGCGTGGGAAAAGCTCGGTCAACAACTCGAAGGCGGACAAGGGGCCGAGCGGTCTCTTGCCCGCATGCATGCGCTCGACTACAAGACGCCATTCCTCGACCTTCTGTTCCCGGACGACGAGCGACGCTTGGCGACACGACTTGGCATGGAAGACCGCCTGATCGAATTCGATCCACCCGTGCCCGGTCCGTTCGGCGTCGATGTGCAGCGTATCGCGCTGCGTCATCACATGCTGGACGACGACGTCGATCCAGACGCGGAACCCTTCAGCATCAAGCTCGTCAAGCACGGCTTCGAATTCACGCTCGGCACAAACGTGTTCCGCTATGGCCGCTACGGCGTCGAGCGTGTGAACGCGCAGCGCAAGGACGATGACTGCACGACCCTTCACCATCGCTTGCTGGATGACCGCCTGTTGCGTTATCGCGATGCTTCGGGTCACGCGCACGATGCCACGCTGCCCGAACTGTTCGTCGCGATGACGGCCGACGCCGTGCGCGACTTCCCTGCGCTGCGGCCGCATCAACGGCATCCGTGGCATGCCTTCCTGACGCAACTCGCGGCGATTGCGTTGCACGCAGCGGGGCGGTCGGAGCCGTTCGAGACCGCGAACGAATGGCGGGCGGCGCTTCTCGCTCTGACGCCGGACGATCCAGACGGCGCGGCGTTCTCGCTCGTTGCGCCTGACGACCGTCCCGCCTTTTTGCAAGCGCCATGCGCGCCGGGGGAATCGCACACGTGGAAGAAAGCGCCGCTTGTGACGCCCGACGCATTGGACATGCTGGTGACTTCGCGCAATCACGACGTGAAAGCCGCGCGCATGACGAACGCGCAGCCGGAGGACTGGGTGTACGCGCTCGTGAGTTTGCAGACGCAAGAGGGCGTCATGGGCGCCGGCAATTACGGCATCTCACGCATGAACGGCGGTCTGTCCAGCCGGCCGGCATTCGGAGCCGTTCCGCAAGGACTCTGGGGCAAACGGTGGCAGAGAGACACGCGGCGGCTGCTTCAGCATCGTCAAAAGATCGTCGAGGAGACGGGGCTCAAGGAGACCAACGGACTTGCGCTGGTCTGGACGAAGCCCTGGGACGGCGTTAGCAGTCTATCGTTCAGCGAACTCGATCCGTTCTATATCGAAGTGTGCCGCCGCGTGCGTTTGGACTTGGCGAATAGAAAGCTGATCGCGCTTACGACGAGTAGCAAGACCACGCGCATCGCGGCCAAAGATCGTTTGGGCGCAACGGGCGATGCGTGGACGCCCGTCGCCGTCGCGGGTGGCGAAGCGTTGTCCATCACGGCGAGAGGCTTCGATTACAAGCTGATGAGCAAGCTCGCGTTCAAGGGTGATTATGCCGAGACGATCACTCGCAAGATCACGCGCGACGACGGCGAGAAGGGCATCGTGCTGCTTGCGCAAGCTGTCGCGCGGGGGCAGGGAAAGACAGAGGGCTATCACGAACGACGCATGCCCATATCCCGGAGTATGCGCGAGGCGTTCCTGAACGGCCGCATCGATGAACTCGCCGAGGCCGCCGACAGACGTATCAGCGTGATCGGCGATATGCGCACGGTGCTATGGAGCGCGCTCTGCGCTCTGTTTGGCAACGGGGACGACACCGCTGCCGACAACGCGAAGGACAAGGCGAGCCGCTTCGCGAAGTCATTCGAGCAGGCCGAAGACCGTCGCTTCTTTGACGACCTGATCGTGGAAATCGATGGCAACACGTCTGAAGAACGGCAACTCGCGCACGAGGAATGGCTCGCTGAACTGGCGGACCGCGCGGAACAGGTGCTGACTCGCGCGTTCGTCGCAGGGCCGCGCGCGAGTACGCGGCGATACCGTGCGCAGAGCGCGGCGCTCTCGCGTTTTCGCGCTGGTATCCATTCGAAGAAGAACGAACTACAGACCATGGCGCGCGTACTGAAGCAACGTTCGCAAGCGCGCAAGGCGGCTATGGAATCGGATATGCAAGGACGTGCGATATGAAGTCGACAGATACATCGGCCGGAGCACCGGAACAGTCTGCGGGGCAAGCTGCTGTACAGACTGCGACGCCCAGCCTGAGCTACCAAATAGAAGCCATCGCTGCATTTCTGAAAGACGCCGGCGAGGGAGTGAAGGCATCGAAGAACGACCGCGTGGCGCTCGCGCGTCTCGACCCGGAAGCCGAGGAACTCACCACCGCGCAAATCGCCGCGCTCACCCACGCCGCACATCGCGCGAAGCTGGACACCATTCACTGGAGTCTCGACCGATGGCGCCGATGGGCGTTCATCGCATACGGCATCGCGCTTGCCGGGCACGATCGGGGCGCGGAGGACGGCGGCATCGGCGCGAATCTTGGCCGGCAACTCGCGACGGCCGGTGTGTCGGAGGCGCGCGTGACGCGGCTGCTCGACGCGCGCGGAACCGTGTTCTTCCAGTTGCTGCGCCGCGTCCTTCGCTTGTTGGCGAGCAAAAGCGTGAAACCGAACTGGGTACAACTCGCGAGGCTCGTCCTGAACGAAGGCGCACGCGATGACAAAGGACGGCGTATCGCTGAGAAGACTCGCCTCGATATCGCGCATGGGTTCTTCTCGGCGATGCCCGGCGAATCGCGGGACGAGTGAAGGGCGGTATTCGGTGGCAACAACGTTCGACAAGTTTAGGACAATGAAATGACGTATCCGCGCTTTATTCAGATTCACACGCTGCACAGCTATTCCGCCGCCTTGCTCAACCGCGACGACTCGGGCATGGCCAAGCGGCTGCCTATGGGCGATGCCATTCGCACGCGCATTTCGTCGCAATGCCTGAAACGGCACTGGCGGGTTGCGGAAGACCGTCATGCGCTTTCGACGCTCGGCGTTCCGATGGCCGTCCGTTCGCGGGAAACGCTCGCGCTGGTCCGCGACGAGTTGGTCAAGAACGGCGTCTCGGAAGCCTTGGCGCAGATTGCCGTGGAAGCGTTGCGCTTCGGCGGCCTTCTTGACAAGGCCGGCAAGCCCCGCAAGGGAGACGAAGCGGTCAAGACAGGTCAGGCGGTGCTGCTCGGCACGGCGGAGATCAACTACCTGGTCGAACGTTGCACGGCCCTTGCGCGCGAGCATCAGGATGAAGACGCCCTCAAGGCGGCAGTCGCTGCTTTTCTGAAGAGCGAAGCCGCCAATATCGTTGCGCTGAAGCATGGCAGCGGTCTCGAATCGGCGTTGTTCGGGCGCATGGTGACGTCCGATGTGCTCGCTCAGCGCGATGCCGCCGTGTACGTCGCGCATGCGTTCACGGTCCACGAGGCGCAGGTGGAGAACGACTACTTCACCGTTGTCGACGACCTTCTTCGCGAAGCTGGCGAGCAAGGTTCCGCGGGCATTTTCGATACCGAACTGGCATCGGGCCTCTACTACGGTTACGTCGTCGTGGATATTCCGCAACTCGTGGCGAATCTGGAAGGCATCGCCGCGAGCGAGTGCTTCAATGCGCCTCCGGACCGGCGCGAGCTTGCTGCTCAGGTCGTGCATCACCTCTTGCATCTGATCGCTACCGTCAGCCCCGGCGCGAAACGCGGATCGACCGCTCCTTTCGGCTACGCCAATCTGATGCTCGTGGAGACGGGAGACTGGCAGCCGCGCAGCCTGAGCGCGGCCTTCGAAACCGCGTTGCCGTTGAAGGGCCATGACATACGCAACGCCGCTGTCGATCGCATCGCGCAAGAGTTGAAGAAGCACGATGCCGCATACGGCGCGCTGGACCGAGGCTTTATCGCTCTCAATCCCGCCGATATTCCGAACGCCAAGCACTATTCGCTGGATAAGCTCGCGAATTGGGTGCAGACGCGCATCGTCAAGGGCGCGTGAGATGCGGCGTCACATGTTGATGCGCCTGCGTGCGCCGCTCGTCGCGTTCGGAGGCGAGGCGATCGACAGGTACGGCGTGATCCGCGACTTCCCGGCGCTATCGATGATTACCGGGCTGATCGCGAACGCACTCGGCTGGGATCGCGGCGAATGCGAGAAGCATGATCGCCTTCAGACGCGTCTCGTGATGGGAACGCGGCTGGACAATTCCGGCGAGCGGCTCTGCGACTTTCAGACGGCTCAGATTTCGCGGAAAGATAGCGGCTGGACGTGGCGAGGCATTCCTGAGTCGCGCGATGGCGGCGAGGATACCTACAAAAGCCCGCACCTGCGATACCGCGACTATCACGCCGGCCTCGATGCGCTGGTCGCATTGCGAGTCGAACCCGCCGACGAGTCGCCTACGCTCGCCGACATTGCTCGCGCGCTCGACCGGCCGCAGCGTCCGCTTTTTATCGGACGCAAACCATGCTTGCCGTCCACGCGCGTGTTCGCGGGTTTCATCGACGCCGAGCATGTGCTCGATGCGCTGCTGCGCGCGCCCTTGCCGCCAGGCGCGCCCGATGACGCCTTCCGCATTCAATGGCCGAAAGACGAAGGCGCGGTGCCTGAGGCGAAGAGAGAGGCGCTCGACGTCTGCGACGAGCGCAACTGGACAAGCGGCGTGCATGGCGGATGGCGTCCCGTTCTGGAAATGAGCGCGAAGCGGGCATCGTTCGTCGAACATCCATCGATATCGCCGGAATTCTCGTATGACCGCGCTTAATCTCATTCACTGTCGGCCCGATCCGCAGAAGTTCGGGCTGTGGGCATCGCGGCATGGCGTGCTGCCGTCCGGCGGCGATCTCGGCTACGCACTGCACGCGGCGCTGCAGGCAGTCTTCGGCCCGCTTGCGCCCAAGCCTTTCTATTACCGCGACGCGCGCGCCGGGCTGATCGCCTATTCCCCACACTCCGCTCAGGCGTTGCGGGAGGCGAGCGCGCTCTGCGCCGCGCCCGAACTCGCCGATGCACTCGGCCTCGATGCAGGCCCGCGTAGCGCGGGCCTCAACATCCGCGCGTTTCCGACGCAATGGCAGGCAGGGCGCGTGCTGGGCTTCGAAGTTCGCGTGCGGCCCACGCGACGCCGCGAGTACGTTGACGAGAATAAAGTCCGCGAACGCGCCGACGAGAAAAGAGTCCGCGAACGCGATGCGTTCCTGGTCGCGTGCTCGCAACGACCCGAAGACGACGATCTGCGACGCGAGGCCGTCTACGCCGAATGGCTGAACGAACAGTTCCGATCGACCGGAGCGGCCAGTCTGGTCGAAGCTCGCATGACGCGGTTCCAGCTGACGCCGGTGCTTCGTCGCACGCAAGCCGTTGCCGGCGACGGCACACCTCGGCAGTCACGTTCCATCGACGGCCCGGATGCGGTGTTCACCGGACACTTGCGCGTCGAAGAGGCGGATGCCTTCGCTCGGCTGCTCGCGCGCGGCGTCGGACGACATCGCGCGTTCGGGTTCGGCATGTTGGTGCTGAAGCCGGCGTCAATCGACGGTTGATCGCGCAGGCGCGACATGCTGAAGGGGCGGCTCCCGCTCGACACGTCGCGCGTGCCGTATAGGGATCGTCATGGGCTGCTGTGGCTGGAGCGCGGCGAACTCAGCGTGATCGATGGGTGCCTGCATTTCACGAGCGGGCAATACGTCGATCAGATTCCGCATCAGTCGGTATCCATGATTCTGCTCGGCCCGGGCGGCAGCGTGACGCACGACGCACTGCGTTTGCTTGCGCGCCACGGCACCATGCTTGCCGCAGTCGGCGCGAGCGGGGTGCGCAGTTACACCGCGTTGCCGCTCATGCCGGATCGCTCGGATGTCGCGCGGCGGCAGGCCGAGCTGTGGGGCAGCGCGCGCCGACGCCTGGCCCTTGCGCGGCACATGTATGCGCTGCGGTTGGGCGAGGTGTTGCCGCATCGCGATCTGGACACGCTGCGCGGCATCGAAGGGGCGCGCGTGAAGACGATTTATCGGTTGCGCGCGCAGCAATTCGGCATCGACTGGAACGGGCGGCACTACGACCGCGCGAATCCCGATGCCGCCGATCTCGCCAATCAGGCCATCAATCACGCGGCGACGGCGGTCCAGGCGGCGGCGGCCATCGCCGTGCAGGCGCTGGCGGCGGTGCCTCAGTTGGGGTTCATCCACGAGGACTCGGGCCAGGCATTCGTTCTGGATATCGCTGATCTTTTCCGCGACGACGTGACGCTCTCGATAGCCTTTGCCGCGGTCAAGCAGGCCGAGCGTGGCGCGGAGAGCATCGACCGGCTCGTGCGACGCGAGGCGGCGCGCGTCTTTCGCAAGCAGCAGGTGATTCCCGCGATGATCGATCGTATCAAGCAGGTGCTGAGGGTCGACGAGAAGCTGGAGGAGGCGGACGGCGCTGGTCGTAGTGGTGACGTGTGACGTGGCGGACCGCTTTCGGGGGTATCTGGCATCGGTGATGCTCGAGCTGTCGGCTGGCGTGTACGTGGCCCCGCGGTGAACAAAGGCGTGCGCGAGCGGACGTGGTCCGTGCTCGCCGAGTGGCATGGCGCGGAGCCGAGGGGCAGCGTCGTGATGGTTTGGCGGGAGCTCGATGCGGTCGGCGGAATCGGGATCGCGCAGTTGGGATCGCCTGCGAGGAAGCTCGTGGATGTGGATGGGATGTATTTGGTTAGGCGGGAAGGGCGGTAGGCGAGCCGACATTCGTTCTCTGAAAATTTGGATTTCTCGGTGGATGGGGTTGGGCGTTTTGCGTTTCCAATCATCGAGTTATGTGGAAGAGGTTCCTCCGCGTACGCGGAGATAGGCCCTCGTGCCTCCATGGGGCATCGGGCTTTGAACTGGTTCGTCCGCGTACGCGGAGATAGGCCCCACACCGCCGAATCGATCAAGTCGCTCGAAGGGGTTCCTCCGCATACGCGGAGATAGGCCCGTCGGTTCGGCCGGCACTACGAGTTACGCACTGGTTCCTCCGCGTACGCGGAGATTGGCCCTTGAACAGACGCGACTACACCCGTCCGGCCAGGGTTCCTCCGCGTGCGCGGAGATAGGCCCCACAAAATTGGCGATGCGCTGTCCAGCATCACGGTTCCTCCGCGTGCACGGAGATAGGCCCGAATCGCGGAACCCGTACTTGATCGAAGGGCCGGTTCCTCCGCGTACGCGGAGATAGGCCCAGCGCCCCCGGCCGAGGAGAGGCGACCGGCGAGGATCCTCCGCGTACGTGGAGATGGGCCGTACCATCGGGGATTGCCTCACTAGTTCCTCTGTTGGTCCTGCTCACCCCGTCCCTCGGCGGCGCAAGCAGAAGGTCACCGACTGCAATCCCACCCCTGCCGTTCTGCCCGCAGCGATTCCTCATGGGAACGGGAAAGCTTCTCCCATGCTTACTGCAGAGCCCCACAATTTTTGACGCGCAAGGGCCGGCACACAAACGCTTCAAGCCGATATTCTGCTTTCCTAATGAAACGAAGTTAGCAGAGAAGCACATCATGGCTTGTCGGTTATCGGTTCGCTTTGTTGACGTCACCTTGTATTCCCGCAACGAATCGACCAAACGCGGAGACTTCGAGGCGCGCCGAGCGATCGAATTAGCACAAACACTTCACCTATCGGTGGACGGTTCGGACAGCCTGCGCAAGTTCCTGGGCAGGCATACGAGCGGCGGATACTTGTCGCCAGACATCCATCCTTCGGACGTCTTGCGTCGGCTGAAGGACGGGGTGGCCAGCGGCGACATTGTGGCCGTCTCGTCCCCACGGGAGTCGCGACAAGCAGGCTGGGGCGGTCGAGCAGAGCCGCCACCGCGTCCCTCTTATGCGACGGTAACCCCGTCGCAGCTTTATCGCAAAGCTGTGCCAGAAAGACCAGACAGCGCGCTCGGGCGCGTCGTCCGCTCATGGCAGAGGCTTCCGGCTGAAGACGGACCTGCGATCTTCCGGTCAATGCCGGGTGACGTGCTGCCGGACGGGCGCATCGCTACGCCGCTGACCGAGGGCGGCTCGCAGTTCGCTGGAATCATGATGACGGTCGCACGGGCGGCCACCGACGATCTCGAATCTGATGACGCCAGTTCGCAGGCGATGACCTTCGGCGATGACAGCACACCGCTCAGTGACGCTTCGCCATTCGAGTATTCTGAGGATACTTCTGGGCGATGTGCTTGACCTAGCAGCGAGAAGCGTGAGCGAGGCCGATGAGGCGGACTGCTTTGGCGAGTATGAAATGAATCTGACGATGTGCGAGGCTGCTCGCGCCACCTTCCAAGACCTGCGCACGCTTGCGCTCTGCAAAGAGCGTGCGTTCGAAAGATATCAAGCCTGTCGAGGATATTGATGACTAAACGTCTTTACGCAACGGTCGTCTTTTATGACGAAGACACCCAGCAACTTCGACTATGCGGCACATTCCGCGATCGCGTGCAGTCGGCCATCGATCGCGCCGGTTTTGTATTCAATATTCCCACTGACAGGGAAGATTTCAGCACGGAACCTGTGACGGATGAACACGCACGTCAGATCGGTTACATGGCCATTCTTAGTCAAGCACAGAACCATCCCGAACTGCGAGCGCGCCTGCGTCTCACACTCAAGGAGCCGATGCATTGGGATGCTGCGCCTGAAAAAGATCGAGACGGCGGACACTGAGTACAGTTTGTCGCTTCAACAATTGGGCTTATAGGGACAGCCGCTGGCGATGAAAGCACTCGGCGTCGCATGGGCAACCTTCTGGCGGTAGGTCAGCCCGAACCGAAACAATACATGAGCGCCACGCAACGACGTTGAGACGACGAAGGACCATGATGTCCCAACTACCACGCGCTACGATCGTTTTCTATAACGCAAAAAGCCAGCAACTGCAGCTATGCACCGTGCCTCTGACTGAAGTGCAGAGCGTGATCGACCGACGATTATCGCGTGGGCTCGCCATGAACCTGCCGCTCGGTGCAGATGACGACAACACGTTGCCCATTACCGATGAAGTCTTGAGGCAGATCGGGGGAGTTGCGGTACTGAGTCAAGGGATCGCACACCCCGAACTCCGGTCCCGGTTCCAGTTCGGTACGCCAGGCACGATGGAATGGGGCGAGATTGATGTAGGGCTGGCGGAACCGAAAGACGACTATGGGTGCTGATTGACGGCTGGCGTGTGCGTGGCGCTGCAAATGAACAGAGGTGTCGGCGAGCGAACGTGGTCGGTGCTCGCCGAGTGGCACGGCGCCGAGCCGAGCTCTGGCGGAAGCTGGATGCGGGCGGGGAATAGGGATCGCGCAGTTGAGATCGTCAGCGAGGAAGATCATAGATGTGGTCGCGGTGTATCTGGTGAGGCGGGAAGCGCGCTGGGCGAGCCGATATTCGTTCTTTGAAAATCTGAATTCTTCGGTGGATGGAGTTGGGCATTTTGCGTTTGCGATCATGGAGTTTATGAGGGAGAGGTTCCTCCGCGCACGCGGAGATAGGCCGTCATATCCCTTGTTTTCTTTCATGGTCATGGAGGTTCCTCCGCGCACGCGGAGATAGGCCCCTGATCTGGGATCAGGTGACGTCTGTGCCGACGGTTCCTCCGCGCACGCGGAGATAGGCCCCTGTTGGTCGAAAGACGGCACCGTACCCGATGGGTTCCTCCGCGCACGCGGAGATAGGCCCGAGGGCAACATGCACACCGTCGGCGAAATCACGGTTCCTCCGCGCACGCGGAGATAGGCCCGCCAGTTCCTTGCGCAGCTCGTCGCCTCCGCTGGTTCCTCCGCGCACGCGGAGACAGGCCGGCTTTCTCGTGAAGATGCCGGAGCAGGCATGGGGTTCCTCCGCGCACGCGGAGATAGGCCCGAGAGAATACAGATCGGCAACGCGACGCTACTGGTTCCTCCGCGCACGCGGAGATAGGCCCCCTACGTTCCCCGGTCAATTCTCGGTGACTCCGGTTCCTCCGCGCACGCGGAGATAGGCCCCCGCGAGTATCTGGGAGGTTGAAGGTCGAGGTGGTTCCTCCGCGCACGCGGAGATAGGCCGAAGACTTCCGCGCACGCGTCCTTGCGAGGATGGGTTCCTCCGCGCACGCGGAGATAGGCCCGTCTATTTCATGATGGACTACGCATATCCCTCGGTTCCTCCGCGCACGCGGAGATAGGCCCCCCATAGGCGGATCCGCGCCGATCTGGTCCGCGGTTCCTCCGCGCACGCGGAGATAGACCCCATCCGAATCCTGAGCGCGCTCGAGGCCCCATGGTTCCTCCGCGCACGCGGAGATAGGCCCGCGCCATCGGGGATGTCGATGCGCGCACGCACGGTTCCTCCGCGCACGCGGAGATAGGCCCCCATGAGCAGCCCAGCAACGCCCGCAGCAACCGGTTCCTCCGCGCACGCGGAGATAGGCCCGGCAGCGAAGTGTGGATCGCGGGCCTGGACGAGGTTCCTCCGCGCACGCGGAGATAGGCCCCGGCGCGCGTTTCTGGACATGATCGCGATGAGGGTTCCTCCGCGCACGCGGAGATAGGCCGCCCTCGCCCGTTGTCGACGCCGCGCAAAACGAGGTTCCTCCGCGTACGCGGAGATAGGCCCCTGAAAGGCGATGGTCCTGAGTTCGATGCAATGGTTCCTCCGCGTACGCGGAGATAGGCCCTGCTCCTTCGCGGACTAAGATTGCCCGCGAGGGGTTCCTCCGCGTACGCGGAGATAGGCCCACCAGAGCACCCACCCCGGATTCAACAACAGGGGTTCCTCCGCGTACGCGGAGATAGGCCCATCGCCCGCCCAGTTCATGCTGATTCCTCGCTGGTTCCTCCGCGTACGCGGAGATAGGCCCCTTCACGAGCGCCTCAGCGAAGATCAGACCAAGGTTCCTCCGCGCAAGCGGAGATAGGCCCCACCTTGGCGTCAGCCTTCAGGGATGTGTCCGGGTTCCTCCGCATACACGGAGATAGCCCGCATCGCCTGCTGCGCCGTCGAGCGATGCGCAAGGTTCCTCCGCCTACGCGGAGATAGCCCCGGAAGCGGTGCCTCCTGCTCGCGCTGAACTTCGCTTTCTCCCCATACCCCCACCCAGCCCACACCCCCCATGACGCCCCCATTCCACCCCCATGACGCATTCCTTCTATGTCCCGGATTTATGTCGGCGTCTACTGAAAAGGCCAGCAACGAACCAAGCGTCCACCCACCGCATCGAGAGGAACCAAATGTCCACCGCCACACAGCCCCGCGCGAGCGCCGCGGCGCGGCTCGAACGCCTGCCGTTTTCGAGCTATCACCGCACCATCTTCATCATCATCGCGGTGGCCTTCTTCTTCGATTCCGTCGATCTCGGCACCATGACCTTCGTCCTCGGTTCGATCAAGACCGAGTTCGGCCTGTCGACCGCGACAGCGGGCCTCGTCGCGAGCGCGAGTTTCTTCGGCATGGTGCTGGGCGCGGCCGTCGCGGGCCTGCTTGCCGATCGCTTCGGCAGACGTCCCGTGTTCCAGTGGAGCATGGTGCTCTGGGGCGTCGCGTCGTATCTCTGTTCGACGGCGCATTCCGTCGAATCGCTCATCTTCTATCGCGTGCTGCTCGGCATCGGCATGGGAATGGAATTCCCGATCGCGCAGACGCTGTTGTCCGAGTTCGTGCCGACCGCATCGCGCGGCAGAGTGATTGCCCTGATGGATGGCTTCTGGCCGCTCGGGTTCATCGCATCCGGCGTGGTGTCGTACTTCGTGTTGCCGCACTTCGGCTGGCGTACCGAGTTCGCGTTGCTCGCCATTCCTGCGGTGTTCGTGCTGATCGTGCGGCGCGTGGTGCCCGAGTCGCCGCGTTGGCTCGAACATCGCGGGCGCACGGCTGACGCGGACAGCGTGCTCGCGCAAGTCGAAGCAAAGGTGATGAAGGCGACCGGCTTGCGCCAGCTGCCGGCGCCCTCGATGCTCGCCGAGCCGCCGGTCGCGAAAGGCGTCGGCGCATTCCGTGAAATCTGGAGCGCGGCGTACAGGCGTCGGACGATCATGGTATGGATGCTGTGGTTCTTCGCGCTGCTCGGCTTCTATGGGCTGACCTCATGGCTCGGCGCGCTCATGCAGCAAGCGGGCTTCGCGGTGACGAAGTCCGTGCTCTATACGGTGCTGATCTCGCTCGGCGGCGTGCCGGGTTTCTTGTGCGCGGCGTGGCTCGTCGAGCGATGGGGACGCAAGCCGACGTGCATCGCATCGCTCGTCGGCAGCGGCGTGATGGCCTACCTGTACGGACAGACGGCGCTGCACGCCGAAACGCCCACGTTGCTCATCTGCGCCGGACTCGCGATGCAATTCTTCCTCTTCGCGATGTGGGCCGCGCTCTACACCTATACGCCCGAGTTGTACGGAACCGGCGCGCGTGCCACCGGGTCGGGCTTCGCGTCGGCGATCGGGCGCGTGGGGTCGTTGATCGGGCCTTATGTCGTGGGCGTCGTGTTGCCGGTGTTCGGGCAGGGCGGCGTGTTCTCGCTCGGAGCGTTGTGCTTCGTGGTCGCGGCCTCGGCGGTCTGGGTGCTGGGCGTGGAGACGCGAGGCGTGGCGCTCGAGAAACTCGTGTCCGAAGCCGAGCACGATGAAGGCGCGAAGGTCTGGGCTTCGGCCAAGAACTGAGCCGCTGTCGCTCACAACCAAACCCACGTCGCATTCGACGCAAGTGATTTCAGCGGCCGGGCGTACTCTTCCCGCACGGCCGCGAGCATCGCAAAGAACGAGCTCGCGCCGGCCGTCCACGAATCCAAGGAGACGAGTCACATGAGCACGAATCGCGGCGTCGTATATCTCGGTCAGGGCAAGGTCGAAGTTCAGTCCATCGACTATCCGAGAATGGTCGATCCGCGTGGCCGCGACATCGGCCACGGCGTCATTCTCAAAGTCGTCAGCACCAACATCTGCGGTTCGGACCAGCACATGGTTCGCGGCCGCACCACCGCGCCCATCGGACTCGTGCTGGGGCACGAGATCACAGGCGAAGTCATCGAGATCGGCCGCGACGTCGAAACGCTCGCCATCGGCGATCTCGTGTCCGTGCCGTTCAACGTCGCGTGCGGCCGCTGTCCGACGTGCAAGGCGCAGCACACGGGCGTGTGCCTCAACGTGAACCCGTCGCGTGCGGGCGGGGCATACGGCTATGTCGACATGGGCGGCTGGATCGGCGGACAAGCCGAGTACGTGATGGTCCCGTACGCCGACTTCAACCTGCTCAAGTTCCCCGACAAGGCTCAGGCGATGTCCAAGATCCGCGACCTCACCTGTCTCTCCGACATTCTCCCGACCGGCTATCACGGCGCCGTCATGGCGGGCGTGAAGCCCGGCGCGACCGTCTATGTCGCGGGCGCGGGACCGGTCGGCATGGCGGCGGCGGCATCGGCGCGTCTGTTGGGCGCGGCCTGCACCATCGTCGGCGATATGAACGAAGAGCGCCTCGCGCACGCGCGCAAGATGGGCTTCGAGACGGTCGATCTATCGAAGGACGCGACGCTCGCGCAACAGATCGAACAGATTCTCGGCAAGCCGGAAGTGGATAGCGCCGTCGATTGCGTCGGCTTCGAAGCGCACGGTCATGGCAGCGAGCACAACGCGGAAGCGCCGGCAACGGTCCTCAATTCGCTGATGGAAATCACGAAGGCAGCGGGCGCGATCGGCATTCCGGGTCTCTATGTCACCGACGATCCCGGCGCCGCCGATGCCGCCGCGAAGAAGGGCAGTCTCAGCATCCGCTTCGGCCTCGGCTGGGCGAAGTCGCATTCGTTCCACACGGGCCAAACGCCGGTGATGAAGTACAACCGCAACCTGATGCAGGCCATTCTGTGGGATCGACTGCCGATTGCGGATATCGTGAACGTGTCCGTGGTATCGCTCGATCAGGCGCCTGACGGTTATCGTCAATTCGATGGCGGCGCGCCGCGCAAGTTCGTGCTCGATCCGCACGGCATGCTCAAAGCGGCCTAAACAAAAACAATGCGCCCCTTGAAGAAGGGGCGCATTTCCGTATACCGCCGAACTAACTCAAGCCACCATCACAGGCACTGAACTCAAAGGCGGCACTTGCTTCCTTCTCTCGCGCGTGGGCGCAGTGCCGAATGCATCGCGATAGCTCTTCGAAAAGTGGCACGCGGACTGAAATCCGCAAGCCATCGTGATGTGCATGATCGACATATCCGTCTGCAACAGCAGCTCGCGCGCGCGTCGCAAACGCAGCGTCAGATAGTAATGCGTCGGCGTCATGCCGAGATGCTCGCGAAAGAGCCGCTGCAATTGCCGCTGCGACATGCCCGCAAGCCGCGCGAGTTCTTCGCGCGACAACGGCTCTTCGATGTTGTTCTCCATCAGCGAGATCACTTCGAACAAGGACTTGTTCGCCGATCCGAGCCGCGCGACCAGGGGCATGCGCTGCTGCGCGCTCGTATCCCGCACGTGTTCGACGATGAACTGCTCGGCGATCTGCGTGACGCGCGATGTGCCGACGCGCGAGGCGATCAGATTCAACATCATGTCGAGCGGCGCGACGCCGCCGGTACACGTCACGCGGTCTCGGTCGATCACGAAGAGTTCCTTCAGGAAGCGTGTGTCCGGAAACTCTTCTTTGAGCGCCGACATGTTCTCCCAGTGAATCGCGCAGGCATAACCCGCCAATAAGCCGGCACGCGCAAGCGCATACGTGCCGGTGCAGAGGCTGCCGAGCACGCAGCCCGTGCGCGCGAAGCGGCGCAACGCGGAGAGATGTTCGAGCGCGGTCGAACGCTGCACGTCGATGCCGCCGACCACGAACACGATGTCCGGCTGGCCCACGCATTCCACCGGTCCCGTATCGACGGAGAGCCCATTGCTCGCCGTGACGGGCCCGCCCGTGGGACTCACGATGGACCATCGATACAGCGGCTGCCCCGTCAGATAGTTCGCCATGCGCAGCACTTCGATCGCGTTGGTGAACGCCATCATAGTGAAGTTGGGAAGCGGCATGAAGGCGAAGTGCGCCAGCGACGCCGTGCGATCGGAAGACATGGGGGAGTTGATTCCTTGGAATCTGATGTTCGACGCCGTCACTCGCGGCGCTTGGTCACAGTGTCATTGATTGACACTTCTGCATTTTGATTTCGAGTGCAACTACCATGCCATCAGGCTAAACCCTGAGCGCCTCAATGCATCTGCGATTCACGCGTCAAAGCACGCACTAACGCGGCGCGAACGCCCGTTCCAAAGCACTCTTACAGCGCACGACCGTTCCTCCGCAGTGCAGCGCGTGCGAGCAAAGCGCCCTACACCCAAAGCCTTTTCGCCACTTGTCGAAAAAGGACGCGCATGTCGGAAAAGGCCAAGAACACGTCTGAATTCATAAATTGACCAGCAGGGCGAGGGTCAAGAATAGACGCAACGATGAAGACACGAGCGGCCTTGAAACACGCGACGCGAGCTTCATCCAACGACCGATCTTCCTGACCCGGACTCAAGCCCATGTCGAACTCGAATCCCTTCTTCGAAGCGCCGCTCGCGGCCCGCGATGCCTCGGTGCGCAGCGCGATACTGAAAGAGCTGGAGCGCCAGCAATCGCAGGTGGAGTTGATCGCGTCGGAAAACATCGTGTCGCGCGCCGTGCTGGAAGCACAAGGCTCCGTTCTGACGAATAAGTACGCGGAAGGCTATCCGGGCAAGCGCTATTACGGCGGCTGCGAATTCGTCGATGAAGTCGAGGCGCTCGCAATCGATCGCATCAAGCAACTCTTCGGCGCGAAGTTCGCGAACGTGCAGCCGCATTCGGGCGCACAGGCCAATGGCGCGGTGATGCTCGCACTGGCGAAGCCGGGCGACACCGTGCTCGGCATGTCGCTGGATGCAGGCGGCCATCTCACGCATGGCGCGAAGCCGGCGCTCTCGGGCAAGTGGTTCAACGCGGTGCAGTACGGCGTGAGCCGCGACACCCTGCTGATCGACTACGAGCAGATCGAGGAACTGGCGCAGCAACACAAGCCCTCGCTCATCATCGCTGGTTTCTCGGCTTATCCGCGCAAGCTGGACTTCAAGCGGCTGCGCGCGATTGCGGACAACGCAGGCGCGAAGCTGATGGTCGATATGGCGCACATCGCGGGCATCATCGCGGCGGGGCGTCATGAGAATCCGGTCGAGCACGCGCATGTCGTGACGTCCACCACGCACAAGACGCTGCGTGGTCCGCGCGGCGGCTTCGTGCTGACCAACGACGAAGACATCGCCAAGAAGATCAATTCCGCCGTGTTCCCGGGGCTGCAAGGCGGTCCGCTGATGCATGTGATCGCGGGCAAGGCGGTGGCCTTCGGCGAGGCGCTGCAGCCCGATTTCAAGAGCTATATCGACAACGTGCTCGCCAACGCGCAGGCACTCGGCGAAGTGCTCAAGGCAGGCGGCGTCGATCTCGTGACGGGCGGCACCGACAACCATCTGTTGCTCGTCGATCTGCGTCCGAAGAACCTGAAGGGCAATCAGGTCGAACAGGCGCTGGAGCGCGCGGGCATCACCTGCAACAAGAACGGCATTCCGTTCGATACGGAAAAGCCCACGGTCACGTCAGGCGTTCGCCTCGGCACGCCGGCGGGCACGACGCGCGGCTTCGGCGTGAACGAGTTTCGCGACATCGGCCGCCTGATTCTCGAAGTCTTCGATTCGCTGCGCGCGCATCCTGAGGGCGACCCGCAAACCGAACAACGCGTGCGCCGCGAAATCTTCGCGCTGTGCGAACGCTTCCCCATCTACTGAGCACACACGGAGCAACAAGCGATGAGCACTCTGCACGATAACAGCATCATCATCGACGGCCTCAACATCTCCAAGTTCGAGCGCTCCGTGTTCGAGGACATGCGCAAGGGCGGCGTCACGGCGGTGAACTGCACCGTCTCCGTGTGGGAAGACTTTCAGAAGACCGTGGACAACATCGCGGAAATGAAGCAGCAGATCCGCGACTACAGCGAAATTCTCACGCTCGTGCGCACGACCGACGACATCCTGCGCGCGAAGAAAGAGAACAAGACGGGCATCATCTTCGGCTTCCAGAACTCGTATGCGTTCGAGGACAACCTCGGCTATATCGAAGTGTTCAAGGAACTCGGCGTGAACGTGGTCCAGCTTTGCTACAACACGCAGAACCTGGTCGGCACCGGCTGCTATGAAGCCGACGGCGGTTTGTCCGGCTATGGCCGCGAAGTGATTCAGGAGATGAATCGCGTCGGCATCATGGTCGATCTCTCGCACGTGGGCGCGAAGACGTCATCGGATGCGATCGCGTGCTCGAAGAAGCCCGTCACGTATTCGCATTGCTGTCCGTCCGGTCTCAAGGAGCATCCGCGCAACAAGACGGATGAGCAACTGAAGGAGATTGCGGATGCCAACGGCTTCGTCGGCGTGACGATGTTCGCGCCGTTTTTGAAGCGCGGCCCGGACGCGACCGTCGAGGACTATCTGGAAGCCATCGAATACGTGGTCGATCTCATCGGCGAAGACCGCGTGGGTATCGGCACGGACTTCACGCAAGGCTACAGCACGGAGTTCTTCGACTGGATCACGCACGACAAGGGCCGTTATCGCCAGCTCACGAACTTTGGCAAGGTCGTAAATCCGGAAGGAATCCGAACGATCGGCGAATTTCCGAATCTGACGGCCGCGATGGAGCGCGCGGGCTGGAGCGAATCGCGCATCAAGAAGGTGATGGGCGAGAACTGGCTGCGCGTATTCGGCGAAGTCTGGAACGTGTGAACGCAACGACACAAGAACAGGAACCTGAGATGCAACCGCAACTGCCTATCGACGTGGACGCGCAAACGGGCGTCTGGACCACCGACGCGCTGCCGATGCTTTACGTGCCGCGTCACTTCTTCACGAACAATCATGTGGCCGTGGAAGAAGCGCTGGGACGCGAGACGTACGCCGAGATTCTCTACAAGGCCGGCTACAAGTCCGCGTATCACTGGTGCGACAAGGAAGCCGCAAAGCACGGCATCGCCGGCATGGACGTGTTCGAGCATTACCTGAAGCGCCTGTCGCAACGCGGCTGGGGTCTCTTCGACATCGTCGAATCGGACCCGCAAAGCGCGATGGCGCGCATCCACTTGCGGCATTCGTCGTTCGTGCTCGCGCAGCCCGGCAAGCAGGGCAAGCTCTGCTACATGTTCGCGGGCTGGTTCGCCGGCGCGATGGACTGGGTGAACGACACCGTATCGGACAGCGCGAAGAAGGGCCCGCGCTCGCGATCCATCGAAACGCAATGCGCGGCGGAAGGCCACGATCATTGCGTGTTCGAAGTGTCGCCGTTGCAACTCCACGCGTAGCTTCAATCCGAGGTCGTCCGCCATGCGTTACCCGAACCTTTTCAAGCCGCTCACGCTGAACAAGCTGACTCTGCGTAACCGCATCGTCAGCACGGCGCATGCGGAGGTTTATGCCGAACCGGGCGGCCTGCCCGGCGATCGCTATATCCGCTATTACGAGGAAAAAGCGAAGGGTGGCGTGGGACTCGCCGTGTGCGGCGGTTCGAGCCCGGTGTCGATCGACAGCCCGCAAGGCTGGTGGAAGTCGGTGAACCTGTCGACCGACAAGATCATCGATCCGCTCTCGCGTCTTGCCGAAGCCATGCACCGTCACGGCGCGAAGATCATGATTCAGGCCACGCACATGGGCCGCCGCTCCGCATGGCATGGCGAGAACTGGCCGCATCTGATGACGCCCTCGGGCGTGCGCGAGCCGGTGCATCGCGGTAACGCGAAGATCATCGAAGTGGAAGAGATTCGCCGCATCATCGAAGACTTCGCTGCCGCTGCGAAGCGCGTGAAAGATGCGGGCATGGACGGCATCGAAATCTCGGCGGCGCACCAGCATCTGATCGATCAGTTCTGGAGCCCGCGCACCAACTTTCGCACGGACGAATGGGGCGGCTCGCTCGAAAACCGCCTGCGTTTCGGCGTGGAAGTGCTGAAGGCCGTGCGTGAAGCGGTAGGCGCGGATTTCTGTGTGGGCCTGCGCATGTGCGGCGACGAGTTCCATGAAGACGGCCTCTCGCACGAGAACCTCAAGGAGATCGCGCAGGCCATGTCGGAGACGGGCCTGATCGATTACATCGGCGTGATCGGCTCCGGCGCGGATACGCATAACACGCTCGCCAACTGCATGCCGCCGATGGCGCTCCCGCCCGAGCCGTTCGTGCATCTTGCGGCGGGCATCAAGTCGGTGGTGAAGCTGCCGATCATGCATGCGCAGAGCATTCGCGATGCAGGGCAGGCCGAGCGTCTGCTCGCGAACGGCATGGTCGATCTCGTCGGCATGACGCGCGCGCAGATTGCGGACCCGCACATGGTCATCAAGATTCGCGATGGCCGCGAGGACGAGATCAAGCAATGCGTCGGCGCGAACTACTGCATCGACCGCCAGTACAACGGGCTCGACGTGCTGTGCGTGCAGAACGCGGCGACATCGCGTGAAGCGACCATGCCGCATGTCATCGAAAAGACGCGCGGACCGAAGCGCAAGGTCGTGGTCGTCGGCGCGGGGCCTGCGGGACTCGAGGCGGCGCGCGTGGCGAAATCGCGCGGGCATGACGTCGTGCTCTTCGAGAAGAACGATTACGTCGGCGGCCAGATCATGCTTGCCGCAAAGGCGCCGCAACGCGAGCAGATGGCGGGCATCGTGCGATGGTTCGACATGGAAACGAAGCGGCTCGGCGTGGATCGTCGCCTGGGCGTCGCGGCCGACGACAAGGCCATCATGGCGGAGAAGCCCGATATCGTCGTGCTCGCGACGGGCGGTTCGTCGTTCACGGATCAGGTGCCTGCATGGGGCGTCGAGCAAGGGCTCGCCGTGAGCGCGTGGGACGTTCTCTCGGGCAAGGTCGAGCCGGGCAAGAACGTGCTCGTCTATGACGGCGTGAGCACGCATGCCGGCGCGGGCGTGGCGGACTTCATCGCATCACGCGGTGGAAACGTCGAGATCGTGACGCCCGATGTGAAAGTGGCCGATGACGTAGGCGGCACCACGTTCCCCATCTTCTATCGGCGTCTGTATGCGCAAGGCGTGATTCATACGCCGAACTACTGGCTCGACAAGGTGTACGAGGAAGACGGCAAGAAGATCGCCGTGCTGCGCAACGAGTACACGGAAGAGCAGGAAGAGCGCGCGGTCGATCAGGTGGTGATCGAGAACGGCAGCACGCCCAACGACGCGCTGTACTGGAAGCTCAAGCCCGAATCGCTCAATCGCGGCCAGGTGGACGTGCACACGCTCTTCGCGGCGCAACCGCAGCCGTGCTTGTCCGAAGAGCTCGGCAACGGGCGCTTCCTGCTGTTCAGAGTCGGCGACTGCATCTCGATGCACAACATCCACGGCGCGATCTACGACGCGCTGCGGCTTTGCAAAGACTTTTGACGAGGGCATTGCACGATGAACCCCGTGTTTGTCATCACCGCCTTGCTGTGGCTCTCGGTGGCGGGTCTCGCCTTCGCCGTCATGAAGCGCGCGGCCTACTGGCGCGAAGGCCGCGCCACCGCGGCCGGCGCGTACGGATGGGCGAATCTGCTTAGTATCCCGAAGCGATATTTCGTGGACCTGCACCATGTCGTGGCGCGCGATCCGTACATCGCGAAGACGCACGTTGCGACAGCGGGCGGCGCGATTCTCGCGATGGCGCTCGTCTTCGTCAACTACGGTTTGGCGATCTATTCGCCGTGGATCGACAAGCTGATCTTCATCGCGGCGCTCGTCATGCTGGGCGGCACGTTCTTCGTGTGGAAGCGCAGGCACGGCGCGAAGCAAGTGCCGGCGCGTCTGTCGCGCGGACCGTGGGACGCGTTGCCGCTCTTGCTCGGCGCGTTCGCGTTCGGCCTCGCGTTGTTCACGCTGCTGCCTGCAACGTGGATGTCGGGTGCGCTTGCGATCATCGTCGCATTGTCGATCGCGGCGGGCGCTTACACGATGACGTTCGGCGCGGCGCGAGGCGGCCCGATGAAGCACGCGATGGCGGGTCTTCTGCATCTCGCGTTTCATCCGCGTCAGGAGCGTTTCAAGGCACAGCATGAAAACGACGTGGTGCCGCCCACGGCGCTGAAAAAGCCCGTGCTGGATGCGAAGGAATACGGCGTCGGCAAGCCGGTCGAGTTCCGCTGGAACCAGCTCCTGAGTTTCGATGCATGCGTGCAGTGCGGCAAGTGCGAGGCGGCTTGCCCCGCGTTCGCATCGGGCCAGCCGTTGAACCCGAAGAAGCTGATACAGGATCTCGTGACCGGCATGGTCGGCGGCACGGACGCGGCCTATGCGGGCAGCCCCACGCCGGGCATTCCCGTCGGCAAGCATGTGGGCGCGCCGGGCAAGCCGCTGATTTCGAGCATGGTCGAAGCAGACACGATCTGGTCCTGCACCACGTGCCGGGCATGCGTGCAGGAGTGCCCGATGCTGATCGAACATGTCGATGCCATCGTCGATATGCGCCGCAATCAGACGCTCGTCGAAGGGGACGTGCCGGGCAAAGGTCCGATCACGCTCGCCAATCTGCGCGAGACCGGCAGCGCGAATGGCTACGACATCGGCGCGCGTTACGACTGGTCGGTGGATCTGCAAGTGCAGGTCGCCCAGCCGGGACGGCCGGTGGACGTGTTGCTGATAGCAGGCGAAGGCGCGTTCGACATGCGCTATCAACGCACGCTGCGCGCGTTCGTGAAGGTGCTGAACAAGGCGGGCGTCGATTACGCGGTGCTCGGCGGCGTCGAAACCGATACGGGCGATACCGCTCGCCGTCTGGGCGACGAAGCCACGTTCCAGCAATGCGCCTCGAAGCTGATGGAGACGTTGTCGCGCTATACGTTCCGGCGCATCGTCACGGCGGACCCGCATGTGCTGCATAGCCTGCGCAACGAGTATCGCGCGCTCGGCGGCTTCTACGAAGTGCAGCATCACACGGCGTTCATGGCCGAACTCATGGCCGGCGGCAAGCTCACGCCGAAGGCGGCCGCCGTGCTCGCGGACAAGAAGATCACGTATCACGATCCCTGCTATCTCGGCCGCTACAACGGCGAGACCGAAGCGCCGCGCAAGCTGCTGAAGACCATCGGCATCAAGGTCGTCGAGATGGAGCGTCACGGCATGCGCGCGCGCTGTTGCGGTGGCGGTGGCGGCGCGCCGCTCACCGATATCCCCGGCAAGCAGCGCATTCCCGACATTCGCATCGCGGACGCGAAAGCGGTGGGCGCCGATGTGGTCGCGGTGGGCTGCCCGCAATGCACCGCGATGCTCGAAGGCGTGGTCGGTGCTCGTCCCGAAGTGCTCGACGTGGCGGAGCTGGTCGCCGCAGCACTGGAGTAACGCATGAACACGATCAAACGAATCGATCCGCGCCGGCCGTTCATCGTCACGACAGCGGGCCTGCGGCGTATCACGCTGGGCGAAGTCGGCACGGGCGTGTTGCAGGATTTCGCGTCGGCCCATGCCACGCATCGCGATACGGCAAAGCCGCGTCGCACGACGAAGCCCGCGCGGCGCAGCGTGCTGGTGGCGGCGCATACGGATCGCGGCGCGCTCGATGACCACGCGCGCCAGACCCTTGCCGCTGCGGCGCTGCTCGCGGACGACGAAACCGAGGTCGTGCTGATCGCATTTGGCGCGTTCAACGACGACGCGGCATCGCTCGGCGCGGATCGCTATATCGCAATCGATGCGTTCGATAGCCGGCGTTTCGCGCCCGACGAAGAACTGCGCGCGCTCGCCGCATGCGCCGCTGCGTTCGCGCCCGCGCATCTTTTCATGCCCGACAACGCAACGGGCGATGGCGATCTCGGCCGCCGTTACGCGGCGCTCGCCGGTGCGAGCATCGCGACGCATGTCGTCGAACTGGATGCGACGCACGCCGCGAGTTATGCGCAAGCGGGCCGCGCATGGGCATCGCGCGCATTGCCGGAGGTCGTGATGCTCGCGCCGAATGCGGTGGATGCGAAGCTGCCTTTCGTCGGCGCGGGCGAACGCGTGGCGAGCGAGGGCATCGTGCCCGCAGCGACGGCGAGCGCGTATGTCGATCTCGGCATCGAGGAGCTGGACGCCGCGCAGATCGCGCTGGAAGAGGCGGATTTCATCGTGTCGGCGGGCAATGGTGTCTCCGACGTTGCCGCGTTCGAGGCGCTTGCCAGCACGCTCGGCGCTGCGATAGGCGCGAGCCGCGTCGCAGTGGATGACGGCAAGTTCACGCGCGACAAGCAGATCGGCGCAACGGGCAAGACCGTGCAGGCGAGCGTGTATATCGCGTTCGGCATCTCGGGCGCGGTGCAGCATCTGCAAGGCATCAAGGATTGTCGTCACGTCATCGCGGTGAATTCCGATGCAAGCGCGCCCATCGCGAAACGCGCGAACCTCACGGTCGTCGCGGATACGCACGAGACGATCAAGGCGCTTACCGATGCAGCGGCGGCCGCGCGCGCATCGCGTGGCAACGGAGCGTCCATCGTGCTCGGCGCGCCGCTCGCGGAAGGAGTGTTCGCATGAAGATCGCCGTACTCGTTTCCGTGGGACGCCATCCGGTAAGCGGTGTCGCGCGCTATAGCCGCAACGACGCCGCCGCGCTGACCATCGCGCTTGATATCGCGAAGCATCAAGGCGCTCAACTCGACGTGCTGCACGCGGGCGATCCTTCGAACCCCGCGCTTGCGGAATATCTCGCACTCGGCGCGCCGCGCGTCGAAGTGCTGAACACCGAAGGCGATGCGTGCGCCGCGCTCGCAGGGCGCATCGCGGGCTATGACCTCGTGCTGACGGGAACGCGCGCAGAAGGCGCATTCGATAGCGGCACGTTGCCGTACAAGCTCGCGAATGCGTTGAACATCGCGCTCGTCGGGTCAGCGGTGGATTTGAGCGTGACGAAGGAAGGCGTCGAGGTGCGTCAGTTCATGCCGAAGGGCCTGCGCCGGCGCGTGCGCGTGCAACTGCCTGCGCTCATCGCCGTGCATCCGCTCGCCAATGCCGCGCCGCGTTATGCGTATGCGCGCATGCGCGAGGGACAGGTCGTGCCGATGGCATCGAATGCGCCGGTGGACAACGAGAGCAAGGCGTGGACGCTCGGCCCTATCGCAGCGAAGCCCAAGCGCCTCGCCGCGCCGGAGAAGCGCAGCGGCCACGCGCGCATGCTCTCCGCGACGACGACGGAGAGCCGTGGCGGCAGCGTCGTAATTGAAGGGAGTTCCGTCGAAAAAGCACAAGTGATTCTGGCGTATTTGCGCGAGCATCAACTGGTCGATTACTGATATCGACGCGCAGCAGACGATAAACGGGCCAAAGCGGGGCCAAAGCGATGCAGGAGCACACGATGAAAGTATCGGCAGACGTTCGCGCAATGATCGAACGCCGCAAGAAGGGCTACACGCTCGAAGCGCCGTTCTATACGAGCGAAGAGATCCACGCGCTCGATATGGACGCCATCTTCAAGCGGCACTGGATTCAGGTCGCTGTAGAGCCGGACGTGCCCGAGCCCGGTGACTACACGACAGTCGAGATCGGCAGCGATTCGATTCTGATCGTGCGCGACGACGACATGCAGATTCGTGCGTTCCATAACGTGTGCCGTCATCGCGGCGCGCGGCTGTGCAATGAAGAGAAAGGCTCGCTCGGCAATATCGTGTGCCCGTATCACAGCTGGACGTATAGCCTCAACGGCGATCTCATGTTCGCGGAGCACATGGGCGACCAGTTCGACCGCTGCAAGCACAGCCTGAAGAAGGTGCATGTCGAGAATCTCGCAGGCTTGATCTTCATTTGTCTCGCCGACGAACCGCCCGCCGATTTCGCCGTGATGCGCGCGGCCATGGAGCCGTATCTGCTTCCGCATGGCCTTGCGGATTGCAAGATCGCGGCGAGCATCGATATCGTGGAGAAGGGCAACTGGAAGCTCACGATGGAGAATAATCGCGAGTGCTATCACTGCGTCGCGAATCATCCCGAGCTCACCATTTCGCTCTATGAATACGGCTTCGGCTATCAACGCTCGCCCGCGAACGAAGAAGGCATGGCGGCGTTCGAGCGCACGGTCGTCGAACGCACGAAGCAATGGGAAGCGATGAATCTGCCGTCGGCGGAGATCGATCGTCTCTCCGACCTCGTCACCGGCTTTCGCACGCAGCGCCTGCCGCTCGATCGCGACGGCGAATCGCAGACGCTAGATGCGAAGGTCGCATCGAAGAAACTGCTGGGCGGCTTCGCGCGCGCGGACCTGGGCGGCCTGTCGTTCTGGACGCAGCCGAATTCGTGGCATCACTTCATGAGCGATCACATCGTGACGTTCTGCGTGATTCCGCTCTCGGCAGGCGAAACGCTCGTGCGCACGAAGTGGCTCGTGCACAAGGACGCGCAGGAAGGCATCGACTACGACGTCGATAACCTCACCGCCGTGTGGCGCGCGACGAACGATCAGGACCGCACGCTCGTCGAGTACTCGCAACTCGGCGCGGTGAGCAGCGCCTATGAGCCGGGCCCGTATTCGCCCTATACCGAAGGCCTCGTCGAGAAGTTCTGCGAGTGGTACATCGGGCGGCTCGGCGACTATGCGAACGCGCCCGACGAGAAGCTCGCGTCGCATGGCGAGAAAGTCGTTTCCTTCATGCGCTAGGCGCGTTAAAGAGGCACATCATGATGCGCGATCAGGCGACGTTCGAGCCGACTCCAAGCCGCGTGACTCAACCGAGGTTCTGGGGCGCGCTGCCCGCGCGCTGGAACAGCGACACCGACGATACGCTCGTCTGCTGCCACGTCCGGCAGGAAACGCACGACGTGAAGAGCTTTTTCTTCCGTGCAGCCGATGAACGCTCATTCGTCTTCGAGCCGGGACAGTTCATTACGCTGGAACTGGACATCGACGGCGAGCCGGTGAACCGCTGCTATACGATCTCGTCCGCGCCGACGCGTCCGCACACCATCTCGATCACGGTGAAGCGCGTGCCGGGCGGCAAGGTGTCGAACTGGCTGCATGACAACGTCGTCGCGGGATCGCGCGTGCGCGTGCTCGGACCATCGGGCGAGTTCACCTGCGCGCGGCATCCGGCGCGCAAGTTCCTGTTTCTCTCGGCGGGATCGGGCATTACGCCGCTCATGTCGATGAGCCGCGCGCATCACGAACTGGGCGACGATGCCGATATCGTCTTCGTTCACAGCGCGCGCACGCCGGACGACATCATCTTCGCGCGCGAGCTGGATCTCATCGCGTCGAATCATGCGAACTTCCGCACGGCGTTCGTGTGCGAGCGGGTGGGCGCGCGCACGAATTGGCCTGGAATCACGGGCTTTTTGAGCTTGCCGCTGCTGAAGCTGATTGCGCCGGACTTTCTCGAACGCGAAGTCTTCACGTGCGGTCCGGCGCCGTACATGAAAGCAGTGCGCGATCTGCTCGATGAAGGCGGCTTCGATCGCACGCACTATCACGAAGAGAGCTTCTCGTTCGAGACCATCGCGGACGTGGCCTCGCAACTGGCGAGCGCGCATGTCGGCGATGCACTGGCCGCACACGCCGAGACCATCGAAGCACGCAATGATTCGAGCGGCTTCGCGCCCGCGCCGGTGGACACCACGTTCAAGGTGAGCTTCGCCAAGAGCCGGCGCGAGATCGAATGCGGCAGCACGCAGCATGTGCTCGACGCCGCGAAGAAAGCGGGCGTGCGCCTGCCGTCGTCGTGCACGCAGGGCATGTGCGGCACGTGCAAGGTGAAGCTCGTCTCCGGCGAAGTATCGATGAAACATGCGGGCGGCATCCGTCAGCGCGAGATCGATCAGGGCATGGTGCTGCTGTGTTGCAGCACGCCGCTTAGCGATCTCGTCGTCGATAAATAACGCGTCGCTTCTGGACAACTGCGTGTCGTAAAAGTGCGTTACGTGGCAATTCTGGCTGGCGATTCTGCATACACGGCGTGGGGCCGCAAAGGGGAAAGCAATGAAAGCGATGAGAAGACTGTTCGTGCTGGGCGCGATGAGCGCGGCCCTCGCAGCGAGCATGGGTGCGCTCGCCGATGAGAAGCCGACCATCAAGATCGGCTACGTCGAAGGATGGGACGATAGCGTGGCCACGTCGAACGTGGCGGCGCGCATCATCGAAAAACGGCTCGGCTATCAGGTGCAACTGGTGCCGGTCGCGGCGGGCGTGATGTGGCAGGGCGTGGCTCGCGGCGACCTCGACGCGACGCTGTCCGCGTGGCTGCCGGTCACGCACGGCGCTTACTGGAACAACTTCAAGTCCAAGGTCGTGGATCTCGGACCGAACTTCAATGACGCGAAGATCGGCCTGATCGTGCCGGAAAACGCCGACGTATCGAGCCTGGCGGACCTCCAGGCGAAGAAGGCGGAGTTCGATTCGCGCATCGTCGGCATCGACGCGGGCGCGGGCGTCATGCAGAAGACGAGCGAAGCGATCAAGGCATACAACCTCGATTACCGGCTCATGCCGAGTTCCGGCAGCGCGATGACGGCCGAGCTTGCGCGCTCGGAAGCGGCCAACAAGCCGATCATCGTGACCGGCTGGAAGCCGCACTGGATGTTCGCGAAGTACAAGCTGAAGTTCCTCGAAGATCCGAAGAAGGTCTTCGGCGAGGCCGAGCATGTCGATAGCGTGGTCAACCCCGAGCTTGAGAAGAAGGCGCCGCCTGTCGTCGCGTTCCTCAAGAAATTCCAATGGAAGCCGGGTGAGATCGACAGCGTGATGCTCGCGACGCAGAACGGCGAGAAGCCGGCTGCTGCCGCGGACGCATGGATCAGCGCGCACGGTGATCGCGTGGATAGCTGGGTGAAGTAAGCGTTAGGCAGCACCCATGAAAAAGCGCCGCTCGTGAGCGGCGCTTTTTGCAAAGAAAGTAACCCAGTAATTTTGAATTATCGATTTCAAAGCGGATTCCGAAGCAATTCAGCCTACACCCCCCCTGAACCCCCTCCGCAGCAGAATCGGCAATCGGGACACAATCTACATATAGTGTAGCCGGATAGTAACAGCGGGTGCTGCGACGGTCCTCCCGCCGTATCCACCGCTTCCCGTCGCGCGCGGCGCTCGCCCTTAGCGCTCGTCCATTCGCCTCGTCCTCTCCCTTTACCAATTCGACTGCCCGCCGTCGAGGACGCTCACCGTCTACGCGCCTCGCCCGATCAGTCGTTCCCGCCTACACCGACGCGGTCGCTCGTCCTTCGTGGCTCGCGCTCGCCGTTTGCACGCCCGATCTTTCGTATGTAATTGACGCCATCCGAAAACTACCCTTTCGCTTTTGATGGTTATCGCAGCACAAGCATGCAGTTGATCCTCAATACCGGCGAGCCTTGCGGCTCCCCTGCCACGTCCCGCCCATAGGCGAGCACAGGCAACGCGCGCTCTTTGGTCAAAGGTCGGCGCGCGCGCGAACGCTAGCCCGCAGTGCGCGGGCGTCGCGGGTCGTAAAGGCTACAGGCTGTCAAACCTGTTCCGGCGCAACCACGCGCCAGAAGTCAAAGAAACGCCAAGACGTCCCACCAGCATTTTAGGACCTTTCCGATTTATCCGGCATAGAGGTGCCGTGCTACTGTCCCCGTCGCGGGCGGGCCGTCCGGCTTCTTATTTGCCACTCCTAACGTTGCTTCGGCCCGTCTGTTCTTGCGCTCGACCAACAACAACGAGACCCGTCCGACGCGGGTTCCTTCTCGTGGAGAACAGCAAATGAGAGATGCAAACGGCCGCGATGCCGCGCGCCTTGGCGACAAGACCACACACGGCGGTGTAGTGATTCAAGCAGCGCCCGATTTCAAGCATTTAGGGATTCCCGTTGCCCTCGATCAACACCTGACCGAGTGCCCGAAGTGCGGCGGCACCTTCCCTATCATCGCCACCGGCAAAATGACGCATAAGGGGCGACGTGTCGC
>NZ_JALQDQ010000029.1:0-51728 GCF_023631105.1 Caballeronia sp. AZ10_KS36
AAAGCCGATCAAGTGGAAGTATGACGATCCTTCACGTCGAATCCGCCAGGTGCCAAATCAATGACGCAGTCGACTAGGCGGTAAGGTTGCGCATACAGAGTGTCGCCGTTCTTGACAACTGTTGTTGCTACTTCATGTTCGGGAAGCCGGTCCTTTGCAGTTGGGCTCGCGAGCTGGACAAAGCAAAGTCGTTTCGGGCGTGTCGTTTGACGACGCCGTATTCGACCCACCCGGTGAGTATCGCTTCGTGGAGGCCGAGTACGAGCTGCGGCCTCCAGCTTTGTGAGCATGCCGCTGTCGCGGCAGAATCGAAGTCCATCTCGCCCCGCGTTATCTGAGACTCGCAGGGCATCGAACCGAATGTCGTTCTTAACCGGACGGACACAACCGCCGGGGCGAATGCCTCGATCCTTCAGGAGCTGTGCAGCGATGGCGGAGATTCTTGCCGCGAAGAACGGTGTACGCCTGGCGAGCGAAATGTCCGTCGCGGTCGCGAAGCGTCGCGAGATGACGCTTCGCTCGGCGCGGATACCGTCAAGGTGATTTCTGACGGCTAAGTTGGCACAGGCGCGCTAACGGATGCCTTCCAGAGTTCCTTGCGGAAGAAGTCATCCCGTGTGGATCAGTCGCGCGCGTGCAGGCGTGGCTTATGGACACGCTTACCGTCGATCGGCATCCTTTAGTACGAAGAACAGGTGCTCCCTCGTCACGATTGCGACGGCGCAGATTCCCTGTCGGCCGACTATTAACCTTTCACGCGTCGCCCTTCGACCGGATAGTTTGGATCCGTATACCCCGGCGTCGATGCGTGGCCCGGGGGAACCAGACTGTCGACGAACTTTTCGTCGTCGGGTCCGAGTTTCACGGTCAGGGCTTCGATATAGCTATCCCAGTGTGCTTCCGTGCGCGGGCCTGCGATAGCAGAACTTACCAACTGATTCCTTAGTACCCACGCAATCGCAAAGGCGATCGAAGTCGTACCGCGTTCAGCAGCATGCGCCGCGACCTTCTTGGCGATGGCAAGTGATTCGGGACGCCACTCGGTTTGTTGAATACGTTTGTCACCGCGACCTGCGCGTGAATCCGCAGGCGGTGTACCGTCGAGCGGATATTTGCCCGTCAACACCCCGCGTGCGAGCGGGCTGTACGGCACAACGCCGATGCCGTAGTTGCCGGCAGCAGGCAGCAACTCGACTTCGGCCGTGCGATCAACCATGTTGTACACAGGTTCGATCGCGACAGGGCGATCAATGCCAAGTTGACCGGCTAGCCGCACGATCTCCGCAATCCGCCACGCGCGGAAGTTGGAAAGACCGTAGTAGCGCACTTTACCCTGGCGAATAAGATCGCCGATAGCACGCAGACCTTCTTCCAATGGCGCATCGTTCAACGAGCGATGGAAGTAAAGCACATCAAGGTAGTCGGTGCCCAAACGTTTCAGACTGGCTTCGACCGTCTGGAAAATCCATTTGCGGGACTGGCCCTGTTCGTTTGGACCGGCGTTAGCCGTTGCCGGATAGCCAAACTTGGTAGCAATTACCCATTCATCACGCCGTGCGGCAATCGCCCGGCCGACAATCTCTTCGCTGCGACCCCCGTGATATACGTCAGCGGTATCGATGAAATTGACGCCTTGTTCGAACGCTCTATCGATAATCCGGCCGGACGTGGCTTCATCCGTTTCGCCGCCGAACATCATTGCGCCCAAGCAAAGGGGCGAAACCTTGAGGGCGCTTCGACCCAGGTACCCATAATCCATGTTTGTCTCCATGCAGGCTGCACCTGCGATTACGAAAAGACCGCCCCCATCAACTAGACGGGGTGCAGCGGCGCAATTCACGGCTTTACGACCTAGAAGGGACGAATGCACCGTTTCCCTTGTGTAAGACGTTCGCCCGATCCTATCGCGTGAATGAGCCGTGCTCTGGCGTCATGGACAGCCCGCCGGTGCTTGCCCGCATGCAAGATCATACGGCGGATGGCCTATCTCGACAAAGCTCATAAAATGGCTAAGCCATATTAATTAGATTCATCAATCGAACTTCGCGGCGAGCAGCCAATGGGACGATAGCGTCGCGGATCGATTGGAACAAGGACCGCTCATCACATTGCCGGATAGTACGACCCTTGGGGCAAGGACATTCAGTCCCGGTTGGCGTTCTCAGTGCGAGCATGGCGAAGACTAGCTCCTATCACGTTACACAAGCGGTGCTGCTACATGCGTGAAACTTCACCACAGCGTCGCCGCAGTCGACAAGCGCCATTCATGAACGCGCTTCATAGGCGTATGCGAATCCTCGCGCCTAGTCGTGCTTCAGTGGATAAGCTAAATTGCGGAAATAGCGCGCCATTTATCACCGCCGCTGAAACTGCAACTGCCATTAGGCGCCAGCGTCAGGTCAACGACTCGCTCGGAACGGCGCATTTGTAGTTCGTGCATCTGCGGAGCAAAGTGACCGATGAAAAAAATGACTAGTGTTGCGACACTGGTGCTGCTGTCCGTTGGAGCCGTGGGCTGCACGCAATTCGAAAGGAAAAATGATATGGAAAGCTCAGACCGATCTTCTCGCGCTATCGCATTCGCAGGACTACACAACGTTTCGCCGGCACTCGAGGGTTACACGCACGAAGTATTGCTGGGTGACTTGTGGAAGCGCCCGCAATTGTCGCCGCGAGATCGTAGTGTGGTAACTCTCTCTGTGCTGATTGCGCGCAATCAGAGCCAGGAGTTGCCGTTTTACATCAACCTTGCGCTCGGGAGCGGACTCAAACCGAGCGAGATTTCCGAGATTATTACACATCTCGCGTTTTATTCCGGATGGGCTAATGCGACAGCGGCTGTGAGGGTGACAAACACGGTGTTCGAACGCCGCGGAATTACCGCCGCGCAGATTCCGCCAGCAGTGGTTGAGTTTCTCGCACTGGACAAGGCAGCGGAAGCCCAGCGCGAAACAGCTGTTCAACAAAATTTCGGAACGGTCTCGCCCGGAGTGGTTCAATTCACACGCGACGCGCTATTTAACGACCTCTGGCTGCGACCAGGGCTCGCGCCGCGAGATCGAAGTCTCGTGACGGTCAGCGCGCTGGTCGCAACAGGGCAGGTCGCGCAACTGACGTATCACCTGAATCGGGCGATGGATAATGGACTGACCAAGGCGCAGGCCTCCGAGGTGATGACGCAACTGGCGTTTTACGCGGGTTGGCCAAATGTTTTCACGGCACTGCCTGTTGTAAAGGATGTACTGGAAAAGCGACCCGGCTAATCGCCACCGCCGTGGGCGCAATTTCCGTACTGCATTGAGCGATATGTTGGAGAGGTTCTCGGATGGCATCATGGTCTGAAGATGAAATTAGCGCGATCGCCGAAAGCGATGACCTGCATGTTTCGCCATTGCGTGACGACGGCGTCACTTACGGAACACCAACCTGGATCTGGTCGGTTGTGGTCGATGGCGATCTGTACGTGCGAGCGTATAACGGCCGCGCATCGGGGTGGTACAACGCCGCGATGCGTCAGAAGGGCGGAAGGGTACGCGTGGCGGGAACAATCCATGAGGTGGGCTTCGAGGCTATCGATGGGCCAGTCAATGACCGTATCGATGACGCGTATAGGACGAAATACGGGACAAGTTCTTATCTCGGTTCAATGGTCAGTGTGCGCGCCCGCGCCGCTACCGTTAAAGTCTTGCCGCGCTCCTGACTATCCGAAGAAAAAGCCCCGTTGACTCAACAAGAGAGAAACCGGATGTCATAAAAACCGGATGGCACCACGGCTTCCCAATCATCGGGGACCCGATTGGATTCGTAAGGTTGCCTCATTGGTTGAGCCGTGGCTTCTAGGCGCGCAAGCATAACGTATATGCATTCGCATGCAGGTGGCAAATGCAGGTCTGGATACGGTCATGCATGCGCTGACACAGACGGGAAACGTTGATGGGCTGCTAGTCACCATGCCGCATAAAAACTCTGCATTATCTTGGCCGACATGGACCCGCTTTTCGTTTCAGCAGAACTGCTGGATTCGTCGATGTTCGCCGGTGAACGTCATTGGAGGGCAGGCGTGACGCCGTTTAAAAGCGGCGCAGTCGGTGAACTGCACCCAAAAGTTGGACACCGAATCACCCTTGGGGTGTTTTTCATGGCGAAGTACGGTGAGCAGTTCAAGCTGAAGTTGGTTAATATCGAGCCGGAGCTGGTGGTTTGCGGACGATCGCGCGGCGTATGGCGTAGGCTGTACGGTGTTGCGCCGCTGGACAGCAGACTAGAGCAACATGGCCGTGAAGGTTTGGGCAAGAAGTACAGCCACTATGATGCGCAGTTCAGGATGTCGGTTCTGAGCCACATGTGGCGCGAGAAGGTGTCGTGCCAGCAGGCCACTGCAGTGTTCGACATTCGGGCTCAAGACGCTATTGCGAAGAGGGAACACCGGTATCATGCGGGCGGTATTGACGCTCTGGCGCCTCGCCCACGAGGGCGCCACAGAAAATGACCCGTCCCGACCAGGAAAAGCCCACTGGTAAACCACGTCCGATGAGCGCACACGCGAGCAGTGGCTCAATGAGAACCAGTACCTCCGTGCAAAGGGGGCGAACCCCGCAAAAACTATGCAAACCCTTGGGAACCGGGCGATCGCCGTCGGACGGTCGCCTAGGGACGCGGGTCGAGGTCTAGCCTCCACGGCGGCCAAAACTATGAGACGAGGCTCGCCTTTCGGGACGATGACGAGCAACCACGCCGATAGGCGGGACATAGAAGCTGCACAAAGAGAATTAATGCCAAGATCTGACATAAATGGTATTGCCGTTCGGAGTCCATATTAATGCGGCGCTGGGGCACTCGGCAGCAGGCCTTTCTGGCGTTCTCGACGCTAAGATGCATACTCGATGGCCGGATCTGAGCCCTACCAAGGCTCAATCCCACGAAGACTGATCCTTCGGCAGAGCGTTGTGCGGGTCGTAGACGTCGACGTGATCGGTGGAATCGAAGTGTTCCGTGTACAGAACGACGTTCGTGCCGGTAGGTGCTAGTCCCGACTTGAAGAGAATACCCTTGGCCCCGCTCGCGACAACTTCATCCCCGATGATCCAGCTGGGCGGCTCGATCCGCTCATTGAACCAGCAGTGGCGCCAGTCACAGTAGAAGTCCTCCCACAAGGGAGACCACTTTCCGCTGTCATATCCGCCGGTGAAGTCAACGATAGGGGCGGCCGTGACTGTGTAGCTAACCAGCGTGCCCGGTGGCATCAAGGATGAAAGCTGCTGATACTCTCTGACGGCGGTGTCGTGATCCAAGGCCAGATAGAGCGCATTGAGTCCCACGCGATTCGCGCGACCGCCATGCGTTCCTGCTCCTGCTCCGCTCGTCGGCGCGACCGCCCACCTCGGAACGAGCATCCGGTATGCGGTCGCTCCGGACAGATCAACGAGGATCATCCGGCCGCGCCCGCTTCCAGGGAGGCAACGAAACGAAGAACGTCGTCTGCCCGACCGTCGGACACCAACTGTTCGGCGGTTTTGTAGTCGAACACTGGCAGCGGTTCGTTCCGATACCAAAAAAGGGCCTTCGAGACGTCTCCCGCCAGATCGCTTGCTGCGCGAATCACCCTTAGCGCATCACGAAGAAACCGTTGCACGCTTTCCGACGCAGGTTGCCTGCTAATCGTATTCCGATGGACGTGAGCTTGCTGCGCGAGCGTTTGCAGGTCAATGTGCAACGCTTCGCCGAATCGACGTGCTGACACGATCGGTGCTGGATCGTCGGGATCTCGCAGGGACGCGATGAACCGATCAAAACTGACACCTACGTAAGGAACACTTGCATCCGCGCTCGAGTTCATAGACCACCTTCATGCACCGAATATGCACAATAATAGCACACACGATCAGGCCACGCTTTCTACGGCCCGGGCTTCTCGAGGCAACGGTGCAGCGAAGATCGCTGCCTTCCGAGCGCTTGAGTAGTCAACATGACGAATTGCGCTCACGACTTCGGTTCGCGCATTTTCCAATTCCGCCGTTATCGTGCATGTGCTGGAGCCGGTGGTCGTCGCAGTCACTAGTCTTTCACGGCCAATACTATGACCAGGCTTGCCCTTGTGGCGCGAGGTGATCGCCTCAGTCGTAGGGTTCTACGGCAAGACCGCAGACGGCATTTGGCTCAGAAACGACGCCGAGCGAAGCACGCTGGTGAGCGTGCAAATAACGAAAACAAGCGACCATGATTTGACATAATAAGCGTTATCGAACGCTCGTTCGAAAATGGCCAATCAGTTGTGCAGCAAGGGGCTTAGCCGTTCTACGGCCGTAGCTTTTCTTGATAATACGAGTTATCAGAATTAGCCTATCGAACAGGCGGTTGGACGGGCGCGCGATGAGCGACGTTCGTCGGAACCGCGCACCGTAACAGACCGAGCGCAGCGCCCCGTGAACGTCGGCCTTCCAATGAACCGCTTAGTTTTCTTTGTGCGAGGTTGCCGAACAAGCCGGCGCCAGCAAATACAAAGGAGTATCGTGCATGAACGCCGGTGGAGAAGCGGCATCGATTTAGCCTTCCCCTGTAGGGATGAGTGCGTCGTTCGCCCTAAGTGAGTCTTTTCGGGATGGACGGCGCCGCGGGGTTGCAGACTAAACACCGGGGCCGCCGGGCGCGAACTTGTTGCGAAGCCTCAAGTTTCGTCCTATCGACGCCCAGCTACTACTATCGCATGGCTGTGCTAAAGGGCGGACGCACTCTGCTAACGTTGCCAGCGCGAGAGTCCGAGCGATGATGCGAAGGATCGTTCGCTGCTTCCAGTGACCGGACCGTTTGAATACCCGGACTTCGAGCGCTATTTGAGCGAGCGTCAGGAGGGGTGGCGAGGATCATTGTCGACTTCGCGCAAGCCACGTTAAGCCGCACAGCCCGGCCAATTAGGGCTAGTCGAAGTGCCGCGCCTGGTCGGCGCTGGACCGCGATCACCGGCTAAGGAGGAGCCGCCGACCCTAGAAGCTGGCCCGTATTACGCTAACTCGACGGCGGGCCCGAACATTGGCCTCTTTACACAAGCCGCCCATACAGATCGATAGCCTGGCGCGTGCCGCCCTGCAGCGCTTCAAGAGCGCGCAAAACCGCGTCTCGCAGCGCGTCCGATCCAGCTAGTGACTCGGGAAACAAATCCCTCTGTGCAAGCATCTCTGCAGTGAGTCGCTCTGCGGTATCGGCCGTACCCGCAATCTGCGTCAGCCGGTCCACAAGCGGGTCGTTTATCCCGTACCTTTCGCCGCTGTCTGAGCGTCCGCGCAGGAAGACAAACCAGGCCGCCACCGCCAGCGCGAGCCTCTCGATAGACTGGCCAGCAGCCAGACGCGCCTCCATGGTCGAGAAAATCCTAGGCGGCATCTTTTGACTACCATCCATTGCGATCTGCGCGCAACGGTGTTTCAGTGCCGTGTTCGAATAGCGCTCCAGTAACGCGTCGCGGTACGCAAGGAGATCGAAAGACGCCGGAACATTGAGCGTCGGCGCAATCTCATGCGTCATCATCCCGTGGATCATCGCTCTCAGTGGTGCATAGGCGATTGCGTCGCTGATAGTCTCGAAGCCGGCCAGCATTGACAGATACGCAAGCGTTGAATGCGTCGCGTTGAGCATGCGCAGCTTCGCGATCTCGAACGGCTCGACGTCATCGACCAACTGTGCGCCCGCCGTCTCCCACGCGGGGCGACCCGCCGGAAACCGGTCTTCGATTACCCACTGACGGAAAGGCTCGCAAGGCACCGGCACACCATCCACGAGACCAAGCGCCGCGCGCGCGGCTTCCCGGTCGGCCTCGGTCGTGGCCGGGACGATGCGATCCACCATCGTCGATGGAAACGCGACCTGCTCGGCGATCCAGGCCGACAGACCTTCATCCAGCCGCGACGCGTATGAGCAAACGACTTGTCGAAGCGCTGCGCCGTTGTTTGAGAGGTTGTCGCATGAGAGAACCGTGAAAGGCGGCGTGCCGGCGTCGCGACGAGCGCGAAGGGCGGCAGTCAGAATGCCCGGCACGGTCGACGGCTCGTTCGGATGTGCAAGATCGCGAGCGACGCCGGGATGCGAAAAGTCAGCGTCGCCTGTCTGAGCCTCGCGGCAATATCCTTTCTCCGTGACGGTCAACGAGACGATCTTGACGCGTTCATCGGCAAGCAGTTCAAAAAGGCGCGCACGATCGAACGGCATGGCCAGCACTTCGCGCAACGCGCGCGCGACGGTTACACGGACACCGGCCGGCCCGCGTTCGACCACGCTGTAGAGGCCGTCTTGCGCCATCAGCGCGTCGCGTTTGCTGACGTCACCTTGCAGCGTCACGCCGCAGATGCCCCAGTCGCCCGGCTGTGCGAGCATGGCCTCCTCTGTGTACAGCGCGTGGTGGGCACGGTGGAAATTGCCGATGCCCAGATGCACGATGCCGATCTCCGGTTCGCGCCAGTCCGGCGAGAGAAGATGGCCGCGCAGATCGTCGAGACGCGCGCGGGAAAGCTGAAGGGTGTCGGTCATGGTTCGTTGGGGTAAGCGGTTCGCGGGAAAACCCGCAGTTGACGATGTGACATACTGGTATGGTAGTCTGCTACGCGTTGAGTCGCCATCCGAGGAAATCCCTTATGAAGATCATTCGAGCCGATGTCATCGTGACGTGTCCGGGCCGCAACTTCGTCACGCTCAAGGTTGTCACGGACGAAGGGGTTCACGGCATCGGTGATGCCACGTTGAATGGACGCGAACTGGCCGTCGCGTCGTATCTGAAGGATCACGTTTGCCCGCTTCTGATAGGGCGCGATCCGGGCCGCATCGAAGACACGTGGCAGTTTTTGTACAAGGGCGCTTACTGGCGGCGCGGCCCCGTCACCATGACGGCCATCGCCGCCGTCGACATGGCGCTGTGGGACATTCTCGGAAAAGTCACCGACACGCCGCTCTACAAACTGCTGGGCGGGGCGTCGCGCGATGGCGTCATGGTCTACGGGCATGCAACCGGCCGCGACATTCCGGAGGCGCTGGATCGCTACGAAGAGCACATGGAGCAGGGTTACAAGGCCATTCGCATTCAGTGCGGCGTGCCGAACATGCGTTCGGTCTACGGCGTCTCGAAGGGCGACGGCATGTATGAGCCGGCGACAAAAGGCGCGGTGGAAGAGCAAAGCTGGTCGTCGGAGAAGTATCTCGACTTCGTGCCGAAACTGTTCGAAGCGGTTCGCGCCAAGTTTGGGTTCGATACCCATCTGCTGCACGACGTGCATCACCGCCTGACGCCGATCGAGGCGGCGCGGCTCGGCAAGTCGGTAGAGCCGTACCGGCTTTTCTGGATGGAAGACCCGACGCCCGCTGAGAATCAGGCCGGCTTTCGGCTGATCCGCGAGCACACGGTCACGCCGGTTGCGGTCGGCGAGGTATTCAACAGTATCTGGGATTGCAAGCAGTTGATCGAGGAACAACTGATCGACTACGTCCGCGCGACGCTGACGCACGCGGGCGGCATCACCCATCTGCGGCGCATCGCCGACTTCGCATCACTTTATCAGGTGCGCACCGGCTGCCACGGACCGTCCGACCTGTCGCCGGTATGCATGGGCGCGGCGCTGCACTTCGATCTGTGGGTGCCGAACTTCGGCGTGCAGGAATACATGGGCTTTCCGAAGGAAGCGCTCGACGTGTTTCCGCATGCCTGGTCCTTCGATCGCGGCATGATGCATCCGGGCGACGCGCCCGGGCATGGCGTCGATATCGACGAAAAGCTCGCCGCGGAATATCCGTATGACCCGGCGTATCTCCCCGTCGCGCGGCTCGAAGACGGCACGCTCTGGAACTGGTAACGCCAGCTCAACGCCAACCTCATCTGATCAACGAATTCGGAACTCATCATGCTTGCAGCGGTTCTTCACGAAGCAAAGAAGCTCCTCATCGACGAACTCGACACACCGCAGCCGCAGGCGGGCCAGGTGCAAATCCGAGTGCGTGCGGGCGGCATCTGCGGCTCAGACCTCTCGTACTACTTCAAGGGCAAAAGCGGCGATTTCGCGGTGCGCGAGCCGTTCGTGCTCGGCCATGAAGTCGCGGGGGAGATCGCCGCGCTCGGCGAAGGGGTCACCGGCCTGCGCGTGGGCCAGCGCGTCGCGGTCAATCCCGGACTCAATTGCGGCACGTGCCGATTCTGCGTGAAAGGCATGCCGAATCACTGCCTGAACATGCGGTTCATGGGCAGCGCTTCGACGTTCCCGCACATGCAGGGCATGTTTCGCCAATACATCACCGCGGCCGCGAGGCAATGCGTGCCCGTGCCGGATTCGCTCGACTATGCGCAAGCGTCGATGGCCGAGCCGCTCGCCGTCGCGTTGCATGCGCTGAAGCAAGCCGGGTCGCTGGTGGGCGCAAACATGCTGCTGGTAGGATGCGGGCCGATCGGCTGCATCGTGCTGGCGGCGGCGCGCCGGGCGGGCGCGCATCGCATCGTCGCGGTCGATCTTGCACAAAAGGCCCTGCAGATGGCCGCCTCGCTCGGCGCGGACGAAGCCGTGCTCGCCACCGATCAGGCCCGTATCGAAGAATGGTCGCGCGAACGTGGCACCTTCGATGTCGTCATCGAAGCGTCGGGCAGTCCGGCCGGCCTCGACACCGCGTTGCGCGCCGTGCGTGCGGGCGGCTCGGTGATCCAACTCGGCAACTTGCCGGCGGGGCAGTCGCCGGTTGCGGCGAATCTCGTCATGGCGAAAGAACTGCGCTATCAGGGTTCCTTCCGCTTTACCGACGAATACGCGATTGCCGCCGACGAACTTGCGTCGCAACGCATCGACCTGCGGCCGCTGATGACGCACGCGTTCCCGCTGGCGGAGGCCAACCGCGCATTCCAAGTGGCGCAAGACCGCAATCAATCGATGAAGGTCCACCTGCAGTTCGACTGAACGACATCAACATCGAGCCGCCAGAACAAGGACAAGAAAGGCGGCGCATCGGAGACTCGCCATGATCAAGAGCCAGCGATGGTTCGTCGTCGGCCTGCTGTTTCTCGCCGGCGTCGTCAACTATCTGGACCGCGCGGCGCTTTCGATTGCTGCCCCGCTGATTCAAAAAGACCTTCACTTCTCGCACGCACAGATGGGCGTGGTGTTTAGCAGCTTCTTCATCGGCTATGCGCTGTTCAACTTCGTCGGTGGTGTGCTGTCGGACCGCATCGGCGCGAAAAAGGTGTTCGGCGGAGCAATGGGCATCTGGTCGCTCTTTTGCTGCGCAACGGCGCTCGCGAGCAGCCTCGCGTCGCTGATCGTGCTGCGCGTGCTGTTTGGCATGGGCGAGGGTCCGATCAGCTCGTCCAATAGCAAGATGGTTAACAATTGGTTTCCGCGCCGCGAAGTGGCGAGCGCCATCGGCGTCATTAGTTCAGGCACGCCCCTCGGCGGCGCGCTCGCGGGGCCAATCGTCGGCTATATGGCGATTCAGTTCGGCTGGCGCTGGGCCTTCGTCGCCATCATGCTGATCGGCTTCGCGTGGCTCGTGTTATGGACGCTGACCACGACCGAGCATCCGCAAGAGAACGCACGGGTCTCAAAGGCGGAGCTGGAACTGATCGTCGCAGGTCAACAGCAGGCTGCGTCGATGGAGGAGGGCGCTCACGGGAAGAAGGCCGGACTGGGCTTCTATCTGCGTCAACCGATCATTCTCGCCACCGCCTTTGCGTTCTTCGCGTACAACTACGTGCTGTTCTTTTTCCTCTCGTGGTTTCCGACCTACCTTACCGAAGCGCATCACATGTCCTTGCGCGACATGAGCATCGCCACGGTAATTCCCTGGCTGCTCGGCAGCATCGGCCTTGCCGCAGGCGGGTTCGTCACCGACGCCATCCTGCGCATGACCGGCAAACCGTTGATGTCGCGTCGGCTCGTGCTGTCGGTCTGTCTCGCGATAGCGGCGCTCTGCGTGGCATTCGCGGGCCGCGTGCAGACGACGCAAGGCGCGGTCGCGCTGATGTCGGTGTCCATATTCTTCCTGTATGTCACGGGCTCCGTGTATTGGGCCGTGATTCAGGATACGGTGCGTCGAGAAAACGTCGGCGGCGTTGGCGGCTTCGTGCATCTGCTCGCTAATCTCGCGGGCGTGATCGGGCCGGCGGGACGGGCTTCATCGTCGAGGCGACGCGTGGCGCTTATGGCGCGGCGTTCGTGCTGGCGGGCGCCATCGCGGTCCTTGGCGCGTTGTGCGCGTTCGTCAGGATTCGCGAGCCGAAGGGACAGCGAGCCCGGGAGGCCCAAGCGCGGACGGCGTGATTCCACGCTGGCTCAGGCAAGCGTCTTGACGCACATCGGCGTGCCAATGTCGCATGCATCGGCTTGCTCGACGATACATCCAGTCTCCCCGTCCCGCTTCCAAACGACAAGCCGATCGCTGTCCTGGTTCGCGACAAGCACATAACCATTTGCCGGCGACAGCGCGAAGCTGCGCGGGGTCTTTCCGCCGCTCGAATGAATCTGCCGACGTCCAGTGATGTTGCCGTCTGGCCCGAGCGCGTACACACCGATGCAGTCCGCACCGCGAAACGACGCATAGAGCCAACGTCCGTCGTGCGACACCGCGATGTCCGCCGCGTGGCTCGGTGCGCAATCGGCGGGGAGCGCGTCGATCGCCTGGCTGAGCGTCAGCGCGCCATTCGCCGCATCGTAATCGAGCCGGCATAGCGTGTTGTTCAATTCGTTGATCAGGTAAGCGCAAGCAAGCTGCGGATGAAACACCAGGTGACGCGGACCGCTGCCCGGAGCAACGCGCAACGGCTCGATTGACGGCGGAAGCAGGCCGCTTCCATTGGCATCGATGCGATAGGTCGAGACGGTATCGGCGCCGAGGTCGGTGACGAGCGCAAAAAGGTTGTCCGGCGACACCGCGATGCAGTGCGCATGGGGGACGCCCTGACGATCCGCGCGCGGCCCTGCGCCTCGATGCGTGAACTCCCCGGCAGCCTCCGACAGCGATCCGTCCTCGCGTACCGGGAAGCTCGCGACATGTCGTCCCGGCAGTTCTGCCGGCGTCTCGTGCGCGTAGTTAGCGACGAACACGTGACGGCCGTCGCGATCGGTCGAGCAGTAGGCCGTGAGACTGCCGCGCGTCACTCGACGCACGCCGAGCGGCGTCATCGCGCCGGTCTCGTCATCAAAACCATACCCGGCGATGGACCCTTCCGGTTCATCAAACACCTCGCTCGTCGCATAGATGATCTTTCCGGCGGGCGATATCGCGAGGTAAGTCGGATTGTCCATGCCGCCAAGTTCGGCGAAGTTCGAGCTTGCCCGTTCGCTCATCAAGTGCAAGCGTCGTGAGGCCGAAGCCGTTCGCCGCTGCGAAGTGCGGCACCGCGCGATTGAGGCTGCCCACGAATACCAAAGCACGGTCGCGCTGTCTCATTCAGATCTCCTTTCTGCGTGTCGTCGCCTTTCTGCCCGCAATCGTAGGGTATGTGTGCGCGGCATGCGGTTACGGAAAACTACCTACTTGTATGGTAGTAGGTTGCACCCTATGATTGCATCAACGGTGGGTAAGGACAAGCTGACCTGTGGTGGCGATGTTGACGACCGTTCACTCGACAATTAAGGAGACGACTGTGACGATGACTTCCGTTCGTGTTGCAACACTTGTTGGCGGTGCGCTTGTCGCGATCAGCACGGTCGCGACGGCTGTGGTTGCAACCGGCGACACCTCGAAGGACAAGATCGCGCTATCCAACAGCTATGCGGGCAACACCTTCCGCCAGCAGCAACTAAAGAGTTGGGCCGATGTCGCGGCGCAAGCTAAGAAGGCCGGCCTCGTCGCGGATGCCCCGGCATTCACGACCGCTGAGAACCAGGCGACCGAGCAGGCGCAGCAGATCCAGAATCTCGTGCTGCAGGGCTACAAGGCCATTGTCATAAATGCTGCCTCACCGACGGCGCTCAATGGCTCAATCAAGCAAGCGTGCGCGGCGGGCGTCGTCGTCGTGTCGTTCGACGGCATCGTGACGGAACCGTGTGCTTACCGCATCGCCGCGGACTTCCACAAGATGGGTGCATCGCAGGTGGACTTTCTCGCCAAACAGCTCGGCGGCAAGGGGAATCTGCTCGAAGTGCGTGGCCTGGCAGGTGTGTCCGTGGACGATGACATCCACCAGGGTATCGTCGATGAGATCAAGAAGTATCCGGGCATGAAGATCGTCGGCTCAGTGTACGGGCAGTGGACGCAGACAGTCGCGCAGAAGGAAGTCGCGGGGATTCTTCCCTCGCTGCCTCAGATCGACGGCGTGGTGACGCAAGGCGGCGACGGCTACGGTGTTGCGCAAGCGTTTCGGGCCGCGGGCCGCAAAGTGCCGACGATCATCCTCGGAAATCGTCAGGAAGAGCTCGCGTGGTGGCAGCAGCAGGGTGTGAGCAACTACAAGACGATGTCGATCGCGGCCGATCCTGGCTCATCGACCTTCGCATTTTGGGCAGCTCAACAAATCCTCGCCGGCAATAAACTGCCGCATGAAATGTCATTGCCAACCCTCACCGTCACGCCGGACTCGCTTTCGACCGTCTTGCCAAAAACAGCGCCGGGGACGGTGGCGAGCAATGTGTTCTCGCGCGAGCAGGTCGTCGACATGGTGCAGGGCGCGAAGAAGTAAGCGCCGGTCTTCGCTCGCGGGCCGCTGTCAGCGGTCCGCTTCGACAGTCTCTCACTCCATCCGGAGCCATGCGGATGAATCATTCAGAAAGCACGGTCCTCAGCGAGCCGCACACGCGAACCGACTTGCCCACGCTGTTGTCGGTTCGCGGACTGTCCGTCTCGTTCGGACCGGTGCGCGCGTTGCAGGGCGTGGACTTCGATTTCGCCTCGGGCGAGTGCGTCGCGATCGCCGGACATAACGGCGCGGGCAAATCCACGCTGATGTCGGTTCTGTCCGGCGCGCGTCGCGCGAGCGACGGCTCGATAGGCATCGACGGTGAATGTCACGCGCACGGATTCGACGCCGCGATCGCACGCCAGCTGGGCATCCGCTGCGTGTTCCAGGAGCTGTCGCTTTGTCCGAACCTGACCATCGAAGAGAACATGCGCGCGGTGCATCCGCAGTTGCGCCGGTATGGCTGGCGCAAGCATGCGCGACGCATCATCGAGGCCCAACTCGATGCGATTTTCCCCGGCCACGGACTGCGCGGGACGGACGTCGTCGGCGATCTATCGCTCACCCAGCAGCAGATGGTGGAGATTGCACGCGGCTTCGCGCAGGTCGATGCGCCGGTGCGCCTCGTGATTCTCGATGAACCGACGTCAAGCCTCGATCGCTACACGGCGCAGCAGCTTCTTGCGTATATCCGCGCATGCGCGGGCAAGGGCACCACCTGCATTCTGATCACGCACATGCTCGAAGAGATGCTTCAGAGCGCCGACCGCGTGATGGTCATGCGCGACGGCAAGATCGTCTCGACGCTGGCCGCGCAGAACCTCGAGAAGGAACACATCATCCGCGCGATGGGCCAGTTCACGGAACAGGCGGAGCCCGCGCCGAAACGCGCAACGCTGGGAGGCGCTGCGCAAACGGGATTTCGCTGGGCGGTCGGTCCGCGCGCGCGCACGACCATCGAAGCGGCGCGCGGCAGCATCGTTGGATTCGCGGGCCTCGCAGGGCAGGGGCAGACCGATGCGCTTCTCGACATTTATGCTCAGGCCCGAAAACGGGGCTCGCGTCAGACAGTCGCATTCGTGGCGGGGGACCGGCGCGCAGATGGCGTGTTCGCGGACTGGAGCATCGCCGAGAACTTCGACATTCGCTCGCTTTACGACCGCAAGAGTTCGACGTGGGTGGATCGTCAGCGTCTCTCCGGGCTCTTCGATACGTGGAAGCAGCGCATCAACATTCGTGGCGCAGGACCGTCGGATCCGATTCTCGCGCTGTCCGGCGGCAACCAGCAGAAAGTGCTGTTCGCCCGCGCACTGGCATCCGATGCCGAACTCGTGCTCATGGACGACCCGATGCGCGGCGTCGATATCGGCACGAAGCTCGAAATCTATGGGCTCTTGCAGGCGGAAGCCGCGAAGGGTCGAACCTTCCTCTGGTACACGACCGAGAACGACGAGTTCGCCTATTGCGACCGGACGTATGTCTTTCGCGCGGGCCATGTGACCCGCGTGCTCAGCGCCAGCGAGTGCACCGAAGACGCGCTGCTGGCCGCAAGCTTTGACGAGGTGCCCGCATGAACACGACGACGGCCGTCCACGCGGCTTCTTCCCGCCCCGCAAGGCGCATCGACCGGAAGGCCCTTCTGCCCGTGGTGTCGCTGCTGGCCGTGCTGGTGCCGATGGCGATCATTCAGCCCAACGCGCTCAGCTACTTCGGCATTGTCATGTTGCTGAATCTCGGCGTGCCGATCGTGCTTGCGACGCTCTCGCAACTCGCAGTAATCACCGCAAACGAGCTGGACCTGTCGATCGGCTCGTTCGTGAGCCTAGTTGCGTGCATCGGCGCGACGTTGCTCGTGAAGACACCGTGGCTCGGCTGTCTCGCGCTCGCGGCGTGCGTGGTGGCGTATGCGCTGATCGGCGCGCTGATCGAGTTAAGACGGATATCGTCGGTGGTCGTGACGCTCGGGCTGTCGTTCATCTGGAATGGACTTTCGGTGCTGCTGCTGCCGTCGCCGGGCGGAACGAGCCCCGACTGGCTTTCATCGCTCATGGGCTTCAAGTCGCCCGTGATTCCCGCGCCGCTCGTCTGGACGGCAGGCATCGCGCTCGTTGCCCATCTGCTCCTGATGCGTTCGCCAGCCGGAGTCGCGCTGCGGGGCGTAGGCGGCAATTCCGGCGCGATGCGGCGCTTCGGCTGGTCGATCGTCCGCGCGAAGGCGCTGCTGTTTGGCTGTGCAGGACTGTTCGGGGTATTCGCGGGCCTCTCGCTGCTGGGGCTCACGACATCGGCGGATGCGAACATCGCTTTGCGCTATACGCTGCTTTCGGTGGCCGGGGTGATCCTCGGCGGCGGGGAATTCGTCGGCGGGCGCGTGTCGGCGCTCGGCGCGGTGCTCGGTGCGATTACGCTCACGCTCGCCTCATCGTTCTTGTCATTCCTGCAGATCGCGCCCGAGTGGCAGGTTGGTCTCCAAGGCATCATCCTGATAGTCGTGTTGTCGCTGCGATTGCTGTTTCGCAACCGGGAGGCTCGTCAATGAACACAACCAGAAACTCAGCGTTTCTCGCCACGCTGCGCGATCTGCCGTGGCTTTGGTCGGTGGCGGGCGCCGTCATCGTCGGCATTGCGGCGATGGTCTCATTCGGCGCATTCACGGCGGGAAACATGCTGTCGGCGGCGTCTGCATTCGTGGTGTTCACGGTGCTTGTCGGACTCGGTCAGATGTTGGTCGTGACGAGCGGCCCAGGCAACATCGATTTGTCGATTCCGGCGACGATATCGCTTTCCGGCGGCGTCGCCATGCGCGTGATGGCCGCGCACGACGGCGCACTCGCGGCGGGTATCGCGGCAGCGGTGGGCACGGGCATCGGAATCGGCCTTCTCAACTATGCGCTGATTCGCCTGCTGCGCATTCCCCCGATCATCGCGACGTTGTCGTCGAGCTTCGTTTTGCAATCGACCGCCATCAGCCTTGGACGCGGGAGCGCAGCGCCGCCACCGCTGCTCGAAAATTTCGCGCTGAGCCGGGTGGCGGGCGTGTCGAGCCTCGCATTTCTGGCACTCGTGGTGACGGGCTTAGTCGCGGTGGCGCTGTTTCGGCTGGTGCCGGGACGAAGCCTTTCTGCGGTCGGCCAGAATGCACGTGCGGCCAACCTCGCAGGTGTGCGCGTCGAGCGCGTGCGATGCGCGACTTATGTCAGTTGCTCGGTACTCGTCGCGATCGCCGCCTTGCTGCTCGCTTGTTTCTCTGGCGGAGCGACGCTCGACATGGGCGCGGACTACATGTTGTTGTCGGTGGCCGTGGTGGTGATCGGCGGCACGCAGGTGTCCGGCGGGCGCGCCAGCCCGACGGGCGTATGGGGCGCCGCGTGCTTCCTCTTTCTCATTAACGCACTGCTGAACGCGAGCGGGGCAGGCGCTGGCCTGCGAGCCGTCGTGTACGGTGCGCTTATCATCATCGTCACCACTATCGCTGGCGGTTCGCCGGCCGCCCGGAGGTAAGCGATCATTCCCGCCCGCGAATTCGCGGGCGCTTCCAAAAATAGTAGTATGGTGACAAGACATGGCGATTTGCGATGTCGTTTCCACCGTATCGACAACGATGAAAGCCTCCCGACTAGAAGCCGCCGAACCGATCATCGCCGGGGCCGAAACGGCGCCTGGCGCGCCGCCGCGCCGCAGCCGCCGGCGCGGCGGCGACTTGCCACATCCTTCTTCTGCGCTGCCAAACCTGAGCGCGCAGATATCGATGGAGTCACCGGAGCCAATCACCCGGCAGATCTACCGCGCGCTTCGGCAAGCGATCTTCGCGGGCGAAATGGTGCCGGGCACGCCGCTGTCCGAGAAGGAAGTGTCCGACATGTTCCACGTATCTCGCCAGCCCGTGCGCGAAGCGTTCATCAAGCTCGTGGAAGCCGGCGTGCTTCAGGTGCTGCCGCAACGGGGAACGTTCGTCAAAAGGATTTCGCCGCGGCGCGTGCGGGAAGGGCGGTTCATACGCGAAGCGATAGAGACGGCTGTCGCACGCAAGGCGGCGCAGCACATCAACAATGAACAAATCAAGCAGTTGACCGAGAACCTACGTGATCAGCGGATCGCGGCCAAGGCCAACGATACAGCGGCGTTTCTCGCGCTGGACGAAGCGTTCCATCTCACCATCGCCCAGACGATCGATTGCGGGGCCGCGTGGGAAGCCATTCAGGACATCAAGGCGCAGATGGACCGCGTCCGCTATCTCAGCTTGCCGGACGATTCGCCGCTGGACCATCTCATCAAACAGCATGCGAAGATTCTTGGCGCATTGCGCGCGCATGATCCGGACGCGGCGGAAGACGCGATGCGCGCGCACCTGCGGGAGATCCTCGTCACGCTCGGACCGATAGCGGCGCGCAATCCCGCTTGGTTCGAGGCCGACGAGCGCGAGACGGTGCCCTTGGTCGACTGACGCGTATTGCATGCGGTTTGCGGTTTGCCATCGGCTCCGGGAGTGCAGCGCAATGAACGCCTCCTTGCTGGCGATGGAAGTGCGATCAATAACGCCAGTTCGCGCTAGGATAGTCGTTTCTCGCTAACGATATTGACGGCGAACGGCCAGGAAGAGCCATTCAATATGAACTGCTAGATTTCTGCTGTCGGCACGGACTGTGGTCGTTGGTGTCCTCTCACTCGCAGACACGCCGTTGTCGCCTCGCCCCGGGACAAGGTGCATCCATTCGTGCGTCGGCGACATTTCTGAGTGGAAAGAAGCAGCGATCATACTGATCCAGCCTAGACGCGACTCGGTCACCACTTCTCCAATCGCAACTACTCGAAGCCACCCTGTTTGTTTCAGTCTGTATGCGGGAACGGAACAGACACTGTAAGAAACTGATCGGGGCATACGATGATAACTGCCGGTTGACTACAGTCTATATTGGTTTGAGTACTGCCGACGCTCGATAAGCGATTTTTATGTTGCGGTGCCGCCGGTACATGCGATTATGATTCGCCGAATGAATGAGCATGTCGCGGGTTATATAAAGTGGTGAGACCTCAAATCAATCTAAGGGTGTATTTATGCTGCCAATTCTTCTGGTACAACAACCTGGAACAATGAAGGTTATCGAAACGGGAGCCCAAAGCCATCTTCATGAGCGGGAGAAGAAGATGCATGAGTGGGCTGGATTGCAAGTTGACGCCAAATCGGTCATCGCTAAAGGTGGCACTTGTTGTGACAGTGGAAATAATTGCGACCAAGACTAACCAAAACAACAGGTCGTCGCTCTTCTATGCAAAAACACTACTTTTTCGTAAGTTGGGACGAGGACCTGCACACTGCCGCAGCAAAGAAACGGATTGAGGAGAAACTTGGAATCGAAGTCCATCTTGTTTCGACAAATACCCTGACCTTCCGGGATGGGTTGACCTTTTATGACTCGGAAAATGTAGAGTCTCAGTTGCTGCCCCAGTGTAAATCAGGCGACGTCGTGTGGGCTAGACGCATTCGTCCATTTCAAAAATCGCGGTCCGAAATACCGCGTGGCGCGGAAGAGGATGCGTTTGTCCACAACGCATTTAATCACGCCTTCATGGGCGCATTAAGCGCCTGCCAGAGTAGGAATGTAGTTAATGACATTTGGCTCCAGCAGAAGGCCGACATAAAAATTCTCCAACTCAATGCTGCCGCTCGAGAAGGATTTAAAATTCCAGATACGATAGTGAGCAACGCTCCGCGAAGTGTTCGGGAATTTTTTGCCAGACACCACGGTAAAGTAATCGCAAAGGCGATATCCGGCACGCGTTACAACACCTACGTTACGGTTGCGCTTAGTGACGATATTCTAGAGGATGACGCCGGAATAATTGCCTGCCCTGCGATTTATCAGGAGATGGTCGAAGGTAATAGGCATCTGAGAGTAAATTTTTTCGGAGATAACGCTTACGCTTTTGAGATTGAGTCTGATATTGTGGATTGGAGGAGAAAATTAACTAGAAACATCCGGCACGTTGATTTGTCACCCTCACTTATTTCCGGGCTTGGCCGCATCAAAACGATCGGCGACGCGCTGACGCTATTCGACTCGCGCAGCATTGTGGATTTTTTGGACGTAGCCGATGGCCGTCATACGCTTATTCCCGCCGCGGGCCAGGACAGGTATGTCGTGCTCACGCAGCAGGCGCTCGCGGACGGCATCATGGATGCTGCACTGTTGCAGTTGTACGAAGTCCGCGCCCCTCGGGAAGCGAAACGGCACGATGACTGTATCGCGTATCAGCAGCGCAAGATTGATCGCGCGTTGAAAGCGTTTTCTGAGCGTCCGCCTGGACAAGGCGCGACCCAGCCCATGATCGGCGAAATCGCGCTGGCGTCGGCGCTGGGCTATCTCAGCTTGCGATTCGAAGGCCGCTGGCGCGCGGATCATTCGAAGCTCGTTACATGGCTCGAAGACTTCGCGCGCCGTTTTTCCGCATATGAAGCAACGATGCCATACTAAGTACGCGGAAAGACGACCGCGGCCTGGGCCCGCGTAATGAAGTGGGCAGGTCATTCTGGACGCATTCCAGGGCGAAATGCTTCGGCGGCGTCATCCTGATATTGGCGCGGGCCACGGTCAACCGTGTTGACCGGCAAAATCCATAAGTGTCGATTGTTTTGCTTACGTAATAGTATTGGCGTTCGGAGTACAAACTAAGTGCGGCGCTGGACGCGCTGCCGCAGGCCGATCTGGCCCAGGCATTCGCGACGCCAAGATGCATTAGCGTCTCCATACCTTTGGGGCGAGGCACTCGGTGGGCGGCCCCGGGTCTCCCCGAAGCTCAATCGCACGACGACTGATCTTTCGGCAGCGTGTTGAGCGGCGGTGGGCGTCGAGGTGGTCGGTCGAGTCAACATGCTCGGTGTACAGGCCGACGTTCGTGCCGGTGGGTGTTAGTGGTATGTCAGGCTCGCTCGCCTGTCCGAGAACAGTTACAGCCGTACGGCGGATGCCCGGCGACTGTCGGCTTTTGGCCGGCTTGCGGCAGTGCCGGCGGCGATGCGCTTACCGGACAACGGTCATTGATTGAGGGAGCGAAAAACGCCTCGAGTGCCGGCGACCAGCAAATTCGACGACTTCATGGCTGCACAGGCACCCGTGGACGAACGATTAAGGTGCCACATCGTTTCCGCCGGGGCATGCCCATACTGCGTGTAGCTTCAAACCCTGCCTAATCGTTCGTCGTCTCGCTGCTCAGCGCACGGCCCCAAGAGCGGGAGGGGGCACCTGGTCAAGCTTTCGTGTATGTACCCTACCCCCGAAATTCACGCATCAAATCCATGCCTGATAAATACGGATTATCAGGCATGGAACGCCATACGGATGCCATGCATTGCCGTTCGGGGACACTGGCCGTGGCGCGAATGCAGAAGGGCAGTGAGCGACGGCTTCTATCAGCTCAGCGCACGATCGCGGGAGAAGCGCAGTGCCCCATAAACACCGACCTTTAGCGAAGTGGATGCGGCCCGGGCACGGTGCCAATGATATAAAACGTGTTTTCGACGTTCGTCACCCAGTCGCGCATGGCGTCGTTGAGCGCGTCCTTCAGCGTACGCGAACCCGATTCCACCGGCACAGTCGCGCCGAGCAGTTTCATGCGATAGACGTTTGCCGCCTGCCGCTTCACGTCCTCGGCGCCCCTGTAGACCAGGCACTCCATGCCGAAGCGCACCGCGATCGACGACGCCGCCGCGAAGCGGCCGTGCAACACGTTGAAAGGCACTGGATGTGTATCGGGCCCCCTGCTCGGAATGCAAAAGCGCCCTCACGGGGTCCCTGCTGAGGGCCACGTCGAGCGCGCGCCACGTCGGATGGCGGGGATATCGTGCTTAAAGCCGCACGGGCTCGGCGCAGCCGCTACGGCCCCGGTCGACGCCGGTGATTCGACAGCCGTCCGATTGACGATGATTAAATGCCGAGCAGGGCGTGAGGCGGCTCCCGGCCAACAGCGGTCGTCCGACCGTGCACCCTCATGGACATTCAGACGTCGGCTCCGCTCAGACACCGGCCCTTGGTGGGTGGGGGAACGTCGCCGGTTGCTGCAAATAGCTGGAAAGAGGGAGGCTCGCGTCTTGTCGGCATGCGACTTGGCTCTGAATGCTGGTCCGTTCTTACAACGAGGGCGCCACGAGGCGCCTTCGTCTTTCACATGTTCGGAAGCGCATTGACTTTGCGGTGATGAGGATCGTCCCGACGTGTTCCGATTCCAAAGGCGCGTTGCTTAGTGAGTTTCGTCAAACGCGCTTCGTAGATTTCCGCGCGTCGCAAGCCCTGTGCGGCCGCGGCGAATGCGGAGCTCGGTTGCCGCGCATTGCCGGCAGCGATCTTTACGCGCGCGCATTCGCACGACGGCCATCGGGGGCTGTTCCGCCGGACCGTACCGACTAGGGACAGTAGGTTGTGGATGTACCGTGATTTGCCGGACATTTAATGCTCGGAAGAGCGCCGTGCATCCGTACCAAGGGCGGGCCGGTTCTGAGCTCGGCCGGAGAACAATCAGGTAAGAATTGCAGATAACGCGACCAACATGAAGTGGTCATCAGCCGTAATTGCCGGTGATGCTCAACTTCGTCGAGGTATTGTCGTAATCCAAATGTATCCTTTAATGAAACACCCCCATGAAACATCTTCGCGTCTCCACTCGCCTGCTTATCGGTTTCGTCAGTTTGCTTGCACTGCTGCTTGCGATTGCTGGCCTCGCTTTTTACGGGCTATCCTCGGTCTACGGGAACCTTAACGACATTGCGAACGTAAACACCGAGCAATCAAAGCTCGCCAACGAGCTGAAGTCGTCAGTACAAGATCAGGCGATTGCGATAAGAAATTTGGCGCTTCTGACGGACTCGGCTGCGATGGCAAAAGAGGCGGAACGTATCAAGCGCCAAAAGTCCATCTATGCCAGCGCATATCAGGCGCTTGGAAAAACCTTCGATGACCCAGGCACAACTGCGCGCGAAAAGGCGCTGTTTGCGGCAATTAAGCAAGATGAAGCAGCAGCAATGCCGCTGCTAGACAAGGCCAGTGCCCTCGGTCTCGCGAACGATGCAGAGGCAGCGACCAAAGTCCTCCTCCAAGAGGCAAGACCGAAACAGTCTGTATGGCTTAGCCACCTGACAGAACTTGCTTCTTTCGAAGATGAACTCAACGACAAGGCTGCTACCGAAGCGGCCGCGTCCTACGAGTCGATTCGCATAGCGATGTGCACGATCGTCGCCCTCGCTCTGCTGACCGGGCTGTTGTTAGCGGTCGTCATCACCCGCAGCATCTTGAGGCAGTTGGGAGGAGAACCGGCACAAGCACAGGAGATGGCGCGGCAAATCGCAGAAGGCAACCTGACGGTCGCGATGGATCTCGCGGGAAGCGATGACAGTAGTCTGATGGCATCTCTTGAGGCCATGCGCAAGCAACTTAGCGCAGTCGTAGGCGACATCAAGGCGTCGGCCGAATCGATTTCGGTAGCTGCGGGCGAGATTGCGCAAGGCAACGTTGACCTGTCTCAACGGACAGAAGAGCAGGCCGCGTCACTTGAAGAAACCGCGTCCAGCATGGAGGAACTGACGTCGACCGTACGACTGAATACCGAGAACGCTCTTCAGGCGTCATCTCTTGCAACCTCCGCGTCCGCTACCGCGGCCGAAGGCGGCGCCGTGGTCCAGCGCGTGGTCTCGACGATGCGCGATATCTCGGACAGTTCAACGAAGGTGGCGGAAATCATTGCCGTGATTGAAGGGATTGCGTTTCAAACCAACATTCTCGCGTTAAATGCAGCCGTAGAAGCAGCGCGCGCAGGCGAGCAAGGGCGAGGGTTCGCAGTCGTCGCCGGCGAGGTGCGCACGCTCGCGCAGCGCAGCGCTACTGCAGCGAAGGAAATCAAAGAACTCATCGGTAGTTCGGTGGAACATGTCAATGTCGGGTCGGCGCTCGTGCTCGACGCAGGCAAGACAATGGATGAGCTCGTGATTTCCGTCAAACGCGTGACCGATATCATGGGTGACATCGCCTCGGCATCCAATGAGCAAAGCACCGGTATCGAGCAGGTTAACGTTGCTGTCAGCCAGATGGACGAAGTGACTCAGCAGAATGCCGCTCTGGTCGAACAAGCAAGCGCGGCGGCGCAAGCCATGGCGGAGCAAGCCAACAGCCTTCGGCGGGCGGTCTCGGCCTTCAAGGTAGGCCAGCTGTGATCCTGCAGTCAAACAGGGGCGCTGACCTATGAGGGTCGTCAGGCGGCAATCGTGGCCGGACCGCCGCTGTTCGACGATTGGGACGACTGCCGACGCATGGTCCGGGATACAGATGCGGTTTCGGGTCGCGCAGGCGTAGGCCGCATTAAAGATGTCACTCTTGCGCCAATAATTTCGTCACCTCGCGGTGGGAACCCATGCCCGCGTCCGCTCAGCCTAACGAGGGAAGGACTCTCGGCGCGAAATACTTGTGTCACGGGGGAACGTCACTTGTCAAGTTTGGCAGGCAGCGCCCAACGTCTCAGTCAGGGCGATGAGCCGCCGGTCGAGGTCATCGTCCCACTTGGATGCCCGAGGCCTCATCTTTCGGTTGTTCGATGACGGCTGTCCGGCGAGCGAATTGCGCGCAGTTCCGCCTCAACCCGGCCAGTTTCCGCCGTTCGGTGAACCTATCGTGAGTCACTCGAACGGCCGCTTCGGTCGAACAATGGACTTCCGCGGACGCCGTGTGCAGAATTTTGCGACGGCGACCTTGATCTCGGGCTGGTCGGGTCGGGCGGTCTTCTACCTGAGCGATTGTGGCCGACGCATTGGCAAACGAACGCGCAATCCGAGGCAACCGACGCTCACTCAGCCGCGTCAACCATTGCGAGACGCCGAAGGACTTCCAAAAGCGCGGATGCGAGGCCGCGTCGTCTCGTTTCGGGTACTCGGCTGAGCTTGAGTTGCGCCGTTCCCGACGACGTAAAGAGTTCGTGTGGGAAACGCGAATTCCATGCCCCGCTCGGACAACGCCGTCATAAGGTCCAGGTTAATTCGCTGCTGGATATCCATGTACAGGTTGAAGCTGGCATCGGTAACGTAATAGACGACTTCGAAGTCCAGCGAACTCTCGCCGAACTGCTTGAAGTGAGCCCGATCGAACCGCGTGGTTCCGGCGGCCTCGACGGCTGTCTTCACGATCTGCGGAACTTGTCTTAACTGCTCGGGCTTGGTGTCGTAGGTCACTCCGAAGCCAAACACGATGCGGCGCTCAGCCATTCGCTTGTAGTTGTGTATCGTGTTCTTGAGCAGTTCCGTGTTGCTACAGACAATCTGCTCTCCGCTCAGACTACGAATGCGGGTGGTCTTGAGACCGATATGCTCGATGCTTCCGGCGACGTCATTGAATACGATGAAGTCACCGATCTCGAACGGCTTGTCGAGACCGATCGCCAAGGACGCAAAGAGATCGCTCAAGATGCTCTGAACAGCCAGTGCAACGGCCACACCGCCGACGCCCAGGCTGGCGACGAATGCGGTGATGTTCACACCCATATTCGCCAGAACAGCCAGGAGAAGAACAGACCACAGAAGGGCCCGGAGCATCCACGACATCATCGTCGTAATGACGGGGTTATGAGCGGTAACGGCAGCGCTATCAAGCCGCCGAGCGGTCCAGACGGAGACGCCGTGATTAACCCAGAGCGCGAGCTGAAAGCCGACAACGAGAAACCACAAGTGGCTGATCCGACTATCCCATTTGGACGACAGGTCGACGAACTCCGTCGCGATCAAGAGCGAGGCCATCACGATCGTTAATCGATGAGTTCGGTCGAGCACGTCTACGATCATATCGTCGAAATGAGTTGACGTCCTCGCCGATAGCGCACCGAGGCGAGCGACGCAAACGCGCAGCGCGCCAGACAGAATGAAGTAGCTTGCTACGAAAGCGACTGCGGCGTAAAGCCATTCGATCGGCGGGATGCCAAAAACGGCCTTGAAATCTAACCATCTTACAGGGTTGAACCATTGCATCGGTAATTTTCTCCTGTGCAGTTACTGTCACTTACAGTCAGTCCGCTAGATAGAGCAGGAGTTCCCGCAGTTCGTATGGTTTTACGGCACTGGGCTGTATGCGGTCTGAGCAATGTTTATCCCTGGGTTACGCGTCATCGAGCACGGAATGCGAGCAGGCGCATTTTTCTGCGAACAGCATCTTCTCCAGGAAGGTCGTTCCAACAGGACGATCCGGACTTCGCACGCGCTCGATGGCCAAGACTGCGATCGACATTAGTAGCCAGGCTACATCGCAGAAGTACTAGCCTTGATGCCGCTGACGGCGAACCAGACCGTACTTGCGCGGCAACGTCAGTCCCGCGACGAGACAGGGACGTTAGAATGTTCGGCCAAGAGCGATTCGGCCAAGCGCGGTGGCATCGACGCTCCAAAGCAAAAATTCAGTGCGACGAGTGCGTCCGCCGCGCCGGTCAATACGGAAGCGAGTTCATGCGCACAGCCTTTCCGTTGCGCGCCGGCACCGCGTCTAAGGTCGAACGGCATCGGTACGCAAGCCCGCAACCACGCTCAGAGGACGGGTTTCGATGGATCTCGCGGTAATCAAACGGTGGCAGTGGGTCCTGAGGCGCATCACCAGACGCCTTTGGTTTCGCGCGAGCTTCTTCTCTCTCTTGGGCGTCGCTACAGCGTTTCTAGGTCTCGTGCTCAAGCAGTACATACCGGATGAAGTGTCCGCGCGAGTCGGCGCCGACGCGGTCGACAACATCCTCGAAATCCTTGCATCGAGCATGCTCGCTGCCACGACGTTCTCGTTGAACATCATGGTGTCAGCTTATGCGTCCGCCACGACGAACGTTACTCCTCGCGCGACGCCGCTTCTCCTCGAAGATCGAACCACTCAGAATGCGTTGGCAACGTTCATCGGTTCATTCCTGTTCAGCCTTGTTGGCATCATTGCGCTTAGCACCGGTCTTTACGGCAAGAACGGGCGAGTCGTCATGTTCGCAGTGACGCTCTTGGTCATCGCGTTGATCGTCTATACACTGCTGCGTTGGATCGATCATCTCGCGCACCTGGGCCGACTCAGTGAGACAACTGATCGAGTCGAGGCGGCGGCGATTGCCGCGCTGCAGGAGCGCATGAAAAAACCGTATCTCGGGGGGCACGCGCTGCCTCCTGCGGGGCGGCCGGTACACGCGCGCGCGTTATGCTCCGCTGAGGTCGGCTATATCCAGCACATCGATGTTCCCGCCCTCGGCAAGCTCTCCAACAAACCGGGAAGCGCTGTCTATGTGCAAGTTTTGCCAGGCAGTTTTGTAGACGAGCATTCTGTTTTGGCATACGCGGAACGGCTTGACGACTCCGCTACCGAGTCGCTCAGAGCGGCGTTTTCAATCGGGACGCAACGTTCGTTCGAGCAAGACCCGAGGTTCGGCCTCTCGGTGCTTGCCGAGATCGCTTCGCGTGCGCTTTCCCCGGCCGTGAACGATCCCGGGACGGCGATCGACGTCATCGGCCGGGCTGTGCGCGTACTTTCGTTATGGAAGGGACGAGCGAAAGTGAGGGAAGCGCCGATTCCCGAATGCAGCCGGGTGTTCGCGCCTGATTTGGACGTCGATGATATGTTCGACGACATCTTCGGGCCTATCGCACGCGACGGCGCGGGGATAATCGAGGTCGGCGTTCGTTTGCAGAAGGCGCTCCGTCTGCTTGGACGCGGCAGCGACCCTGCCTTCACAGCGGCAGTGGTCAAGCACTCTGATCTTGCCGTCAAGCGGGCAGAACTGGCGCTTAGCCTCGAAGAAGACAAGCAGGCCCTACGCGAGCTCGCGTCGCAGACGCAGCAATGCGCTCTACGCCAGCCAGCGCGATCATAGGCTCGCCTTCTTTCATGGTCACAAGGGTCTGTCGTCGACCGCTTCCTCTGAGCCTGCACGCGCGGGCGGAAGTGCAACTTTCAACGTACCGCCTTGCGGTAGATGAAACTTGACCGATCTGCGCTCGTCCGGTTACAACGCCTCATGATCAAGCTCCATATTCTGCTAGCCGTGGTACTGTTTGTCAGCCTCATGCCGGCGGTCGTCCAGGCGAAACACGCAGCGCATCACATCGCCAAACATCGCGGTGCCAAAAGCCACTTCATCAAGAAAAAGCGCAATCAGCGACTCATCAGGGGGCGGAGTCTCCACCAGCCCAAGGTGATGTCGCGTGCCGGAGTGGTCCTGGACTTACAGACCCAGCGCACGCTCTATGCGAAGCAGGCTGACAGGCGAATGCCTATCGCATCTCTGACCAAGCTGATGACGGCGATGATCGTGCTCGACTCGAAGCGTTCACTGATCAAGCCGAGCCGCATTACGGATGCCGACGTCGATCGACTCAAGTGGTCGAGCTCGCGCCTGCCGGTCGGTTCGTTACTGCTGCGCCGAACCATGCTGCACATTGCGTTGATGTCGTCGGAGAATCGCGCGGCCTTCGCACTGAGCCGCGACTTTCCTGGCGGACGAACGCACTTCGTTAAGGCGATGAACCGCAAGGCACAGAGCCTGAGGATGACGCATAGTCATTTTGTCGACCCAACGGGACTGTCGCCGCGCAATGTGTCGACGGCGCGCGACCTGGCTCGTTTGGCGCGCGCCGCATATCGCTATCCAGTAATCCGCGAATACGCGACTTCTCGCGAGAAGCTCGTGCTCGGCGGCGACGGACCGTTGATCTATCACAACACAGACCCGCTCGTGTATAGCCGTTCCTGGAAAGTTCTCCTCCAGAAGACCGGCTTCACGAACGAGGCGGGGCATTGCCTCATTATCATCACCGCGATAAGAGGACGCCCGACGCTGTTCGTGCTGCTCGGCGCACCCGGCTCGCATGCTCATTTCCAGGACGCGGGGACGTTGCGTAGTTGGCTGCTGAGACAGCCGGCTCACGGTCGCTGATTAGCCGGAGCGGGTCCGGATGCTGCGGGCGAACGAGAATTCTAGAATGAAGATACGTCATCCATGTTGAACGCGGTCACCGGAGTTGTCGTCCTCGCGGCGTTGCTCGCCTATGTGAACACCAGATTCGTGCGATTACCGATGACAATCGGGATCGCAGGCCTCGCTTTAGGCTTGTCTTTGCTGCTGATCTCATTGGCCAACTTCGGCGCACCGCAGTTGCGCACTGCCGCATTGTCGTGGGCGGACCAGTTCGCCTTCAGTCAGCTCGTTCTGCAGGGAATGCTCTCTTTCTTGTTGTTCGCCGGGGCGCTGGACGTCAACGGCGACGTCTTGCGGCGCTACGCGTGGCAGGTCGCATTTTTGTCGATCTTGTCCACGGTGGCGTCGGCGTGCGTCGTCGGCGCCGCGATGTACTGGATTCTCAAGTGGTGCGGCATGCCGCTGTCAATTTCCTATTGCATGGCGTTCGGGGCCCTCATCGCACCGACCGACGCAGTGGCCGTTATCGGGGCGCTCAGAAGGTCGAAAGTGCCGGAGTCTGTGGAAACCGCCGTCGCGGGAGAAGCCTTGTTCAACGACGGCGTGGGCATTGTCTTGTTCAGCGTTTTCTCGTCGATGGCGTCAAGCGGCGACACATCGAGCATTGCCGATGCGGCGACGCTCTTTCTGCGCGAGGCGGGCGGCGGTCTGGTGCTGGGAGCCGCGACAGGCGCTATCCTGTTCTGGATGCTTCGCAGCATCGACCGGTACAAGGTCGAAGTCATGCTGACACTGGCGGCAGTCGCGGGTGGCTATGCGCTGGCCGATTCGCTGCATGTTTCGGGGCCGATCGCCACGGTCGTCGCGGGGATCGTCGTGGGAAATCAGGGCCGTCAGCAGGCCATGTCCGAGCGAACGCGCGAAAGCGTCGATACCTTCTGGGAACTGATCGACGCTATTCTCAACGCAGTGCTCTTCGCGCTTATCGGCCTGGAAGCCGTGGCAATCCGGGCGCCATCGAGTCTGCTGCCCGCCCTCGCCGCCGTCGGCCTCACGCTGCTTGCGCGCGTGCTCACGGTCGGCGTTCCGGTGGCGCTATTGCCTCGCTTGTTGCGCCTTCCAGCAGCCTCCGCGCCGCTCATGGTCTGGGGCGGTCTGCGAGGTGCGATTTCGATTGCACTGGCTCTCTCGCTGCCCTCGGGTGACGCTCGCGAAACCATCGTCATGCTCACCTATGCGGTCGTGCTCTTTTCCGTCTTCGCGCAGGGCTTGTCGATCGAGCGCGTGGCGAAGCGTTTATCGAGAGCGCAAGAGGCTGCGGGCCGCGCGGCGACGGGGGAATAGCGAACCGACGCTCGTGCGAAGCACGCGCTACAACTGCAGCAAGTCAATCGCTTCCTGCATAATCGTCCTCATGAGACGAATACGCAGATACATCAGCTTCTCGCACTCGAACGTCAACGCTCCTCAGCAGCATACCTGGCGCTCTCACGCTGTCGGTGGCGCCTTCGCGATAGCGTTCGCCGCACTGACGGTTCGTGCCTTCTGGGTTCAGGGCGTTGATGATGGCTTTTACCGCAAGCAAGGCGACATACGGCAGGTGCGCGATTTGCCGCTGCCGGCCTCGCGGGGCCGCATACTCGATCGCAACGGACGTCCACTCGCGGCGAGCATCGCGGTCCGTTCCCTTTGCATCGACGCATCCGATGAGAACGCGCGCATCTCGCCGCAGCAAGCCAGCACCCTTGCGCGCCTGCTCGATCTCGACGCCGCCGACGTCACGCGTATCTATGCGGGAAAGCGAGGCTTCGCGTATCTCAAGCGCGAAGTGCCGGTCGATCTCGCCGAGCGCGTGCTTCGGCTCGGCGTGCCCGGTCTGTTCGCCCAGGACGAGTTCCGGCGGTCCTATCCTGAGGGCGAGATCGCCGCTCAGGTAATCGGCTTCACGGGAACGGGCGGAACCGGTCAGGAGGGTATGGAGCGCGTCGCCGACAAAACATTGCGCGGTGAGGATGGACAGCGTCGCGTCTTACGTAACGCGCACGGCGAGATCATCGAGACGCTCGCGTCCAGACCGCCGCACAACGGAGCGGACCTGAGGCTGTCCATCAGCCGCCCGGTCCAGTTCGCTGCGTTTAAAGCACTGAAGGCCGCGGTTCAGCGCACCGATGCGCGGTCGGGTTCAGCCATCGTGATGGATGCTCACACCGGGGAAATCCTGGCGATGGCGAACTGGCCCAGCTACGATCCGAACGAACGCGCAGCGCGCAGCGGAATGGCGATGCGCAATCGCGCCGTGACCGACATCTTCGAGCCGGGTTCTGTCGTGAAGCCGCTGACGATCGCACTGGCGCTTCAACAGCATCGCATTACACCGGACACGGTCGTGCCGACCGACGGCGGCCGTCTGCGCCTCGATGGTCGAACGATTCACGACGACAAGAACTTCGGCACGTTGACGACGACAGGCGTCGTCCAGAAGTCGAGCAACGTGGGGACGACGAAGATCGCGCTGCTGATGCCGGCGCACGACATGTACGCCAATTTCCAGGCGCTCGGGCTCGGGAGGAGGCCTCGCTCGGGGCTGCCGGGCGCCGCTGCGGGGCGGGTCCGGCCGTATAAGAGCTGGCGACGAATCGAGCAGGCAACGATGTCGTACGGTTACGGGCTCTCCGCTTCGTTGCTGCAGCTTGCGCAGGCCTACACGAGCTTCGCGAACGATGGCCGTATCGTGCCGGCTACCATCTATGTGCGGGACAAGCACCTTGGAGACCACACGGGACGACGGGTGTTCTCAAAGCAAGTAGCTCGCGAGATGCGCACGATGATGCAAAGCGTGGTCAGCAAGGGCGGCACGGCGCCGCAGGCAGCGGTGCCCGGTTACAGCGTCGCGGGCAAAACCGGCACGGCCTATAAGTGGACCGCGAAGGGTTACGACCATGCCCAGTACCGGGCCTCGTTCGTGGGAATCGTGCCTGCGAAGCATCCACGCGTGGTAATTGCAGTGTCCATTGACCGGCCGCGTCGCGGCTCGCACTTTGGCGGAGCCGTAGCAGGTCCGCCGTTCGTCGACATCGCTGGGCAGACCATGCGATTGCTCGATGTCGCCCCCGATCAGAACACCGGGCAGGGCAGTGCGACCTGAGCGTCAGCTGGCGCCAGCGCGATCGTCGCCGCCTTCAAGGACATGTTGCAGAACCCGGGCGTTCGTCTCGAAGCGCGACTTGTCCTGCGATGCCAGCCGCGTTTGCGTCGGCAGTGCGACCGTGAGCGGATCTTTCGGCACTGAGCGCACATGGACTTCATAGTGAAGGTGCGGTCCCGTCGTCCATCCGGTCCGGCCCACGTACCCGATGACCGCGCCGCGTTTAATGCGGCTTCCCCGTCGCAGGCCCTTTGCAAAGCGCGAGAGATGCGCAAAGACGGTCGAGTATGAACGCGGGTTCTGCAGCACGATGACCTTTCCGTACCCTCTTTGCCATCCGATGAACTTCACCACGCCGCGCGCCGTGGCGTGTACCGGCGTGCCGACGGGAGCGGCCAAATCCACCCCATCGTGGCTTTGCCAGCGATGGGTGACTGGGTCAAGGCGGTGAGCCGAGAATGTGGACGACACCCGCGTGAACTGCAAGGGAAATCGCGAGAACGAGGGCCGGGTATCCTTTCCATCGAGCGACAGGTAGAAGGGCTTGGCATCCAGCGAGCGGTGCAGGAAGAGATCATGCGCGACGCCCTTCGCCGTCAGCCTGACGGCCAACGGTTCCACAGACGCCGATGCATCGCCGGGCGGGGGCATCACGACGCTGAGCGTGTCGCCTGCGCGCAGATCTCGACGAAGATCGAGTTGATACGCGAACGCGCGCGCAAGCGTCGCGGTCGTTTGCGGATCGACGCCCAGACGTCGTGCCGCGTCACCGAAGGTACTCTCGACGGAGACGCTACCGACGATGTGCGAAGGCTTTTCTGGCGTCGCTGCGGTCTGGTCCTGCTGAGGTTGCTGGCGCGATACAGGCGACGATGCAGCTAAGGGCGCACGGTCTTCCTTGTACGAGACGGGGACATCTTCCGCCGATTTCGGCGTCCGAGCGCAGAGCAGCGCGGCGGCTAGTGCGGAACTGATCGCGCATAGAGCGAAGATCTGACCTGCCTTGCCGGGCAAGGCCAGCGACTTAAGTAGAGGCGTCATGAAGCGATGGGCGGGGGGGGGTTGCCGCGCAGTGGTCGAGCCGGTGAACGTTGGGCGGTGCTGCGCGGCCGGTGCGAAAGAGCCTGCGGCCGACCGCTTAATTGCTGCACGGCCAGCGCAATCGTGGAGAGCCAGAGGCTAGTCGTGCTGACTTAAGCACGGCTTAAGCTGGCCCCGATTTAACGCGTCGGTTCTTTACTCCACTGTTCTGACGCCTCGTGCGCTAAGGGGTGCCCGGGAACCTGCGCAGTGAACAGCCGCAGCTTTATTCCGACATAGCCCGACCGTACCAGTTATGTCCGGAGCAATGACACTGGGCACGGGCTCGATCGAACACCGATAGTCAGGATATATGGGCCAGCGACTGTGCAGTTGGTTCGGCGGTTGCTTTCTCCGAGTCGCGATTGTCATTTCCTCACGTTGCGACCCCGGCTGTAACTACCCACGGTGCAGCGCTGAACGATGATGCGAGACTTCCTCGGAGATAGCTATGCCACTAAGTAACACGCGTGACCGTATTCTCGTATTCGACGTTAACGAGACGCTCTTGGACATAGAGGTGCTCACGCCTTACTTCGCTCGTACCCTCAGAGCTGGCGCCGTCATGCGCCAATGGTTTGATCAGCAAATCCTTTATTCGCAGGCGCTGACGCTCAGCGGGCGCTATGTCGACTTCGGCACCCTCGCCGTCGCCGTGTTAAAGATGGTCGCGCAGACCCGAGAAGTCGAATTGTCGCGCGATGACATCGACGAATTCACGACGACACTCAACGCATTGCCTCCGCATGCGGACGTAGTTCCGGCGCTCGAAAAGCTCGCGCGCGCCGGCTTCAGAATGGTGACATTGTCGAATTCCCCAAAGGAGTCAAGCGAGAGAGCGCTAAGCCGAGCCGGCATCCGTCAGTACTTCGAGGACGCCTATTCTGTCGATGAAATCGGTCAATTCAAACCGGCGCGGTCGGTCTACCACGAGGCCGCTGCAAGGCTCTGCACCGAGAACGCGCGCTTGCGGCTAATTGCGGCGCACGTCTGGGACACGATGGGTGCGCAGGCTGCCGGATGTGCTGCAGCGTTAGTCATGCGACCGGGCAATGCACCGCTACCGTTGGGAGAACAACCAGATGTCATCGAGCAGACCCTCGACGCCTTGGCCGATCGCATTATCGCTTCGGATTGTTGACGCGCCTGTTGATCCCGGGCCAACGGGGCCCGGTTGCAGCCAATATTGCTTGCCTAGAAATCACGGCGTCGTGAGCCACCGGGAATATGATCAACCGCGTCGTGGCCCCAGCCAGCCCGCAGACGCAACACCGAACCGGCACCTGTTCCGACGCGACCGGTTCACTGATTTCGCTTTCCTGCGTGCCGCAAGACCAGGCACACTGCTGCGTAGACTGCAGCCAACCCTATCATCATCTTTAGGCCGTTGCTGACTGCTGGCGCAGCGGAAAGCGCCGTTTGAAGAACGTCTTCCTTCAATAGCCCGTCCAAACCCAGGACGAGCCCCCCAATGATGAGCAGCGTGACAGCCAGATAGTCGGTCTTCGTCATGTGGATAACAGAATCGAGCCGTTGGGAGGGTCGGCTGTTGTCACGCCATTTCGTTAGGGTTTGTTGCTCAATGGCAGCAAGCGGCGAGGCGGCGAAATAGCGCGAGAAAGCGGTCGGTCTCCACAAGCGACCAGGAACCGGGTCATCCTAGCCTTCATGAGATAACGCAATGGCGATCAGGCCGCAGGTACCGACGAGGTAAAGGACAAGCACTGTCAGGGAATCGACGCCCATACCCAGGACTTTCCGCTTCGGTCGAAAAATCAGCCCAGCCAGATACACGCTTGTCAGCAGCACGCCGAGCCCGGCAAGGTATATGTCCGTTTTCTGCGCCTGGGGGAGGACGGCCTTTCCCGATACGACGGTCGCCAGTAGGAACAGGACGGGCAAGAACGCGTTGCCACCGAAGATGTCGCTCACCGCAAGCTGGTAATCACCTGCCTTCGCGGACGCGAGTCCGGTAGATACTTCCGGCAGCGACGTCGCTGCCGCGAGCACGGTCGCGCCGAAGAGAACGCCCGTCATCCCGATGTGCTTTGCGATCGCGTCGCCGCAGCGCTCGAGCACCACTCCGGCTACAAGGGTGACGACCGCCGCAGCGACGAAAACGAAGACTGTCTTGGCAGTGCCCACGCCGCGTCGGCTCGCGTCATCGTTCGTCTCGGATCGCGAATGCCCCTTCGGCTTGCCTTGCGTATCCGGCGCGTCTCCAGTCGTGTCGTGCCAGGGCAGTCCGCGGTTTGCGACACCAATGAGCCAGACACCTACGAGCCAGATTACGGCGATCAGGACGGCAACGGGAGTTAGCCGCGCCGCAATCAATGATGCTGGCATCTGAGCGCCCATGATGGAGACGATGAGGACTGCGACGACCAACAGTCCTTCTATGACGAGCGTTAGGCTGGCGGCCTTGTACATAAGCGGAACGTTTTCCCGCATCCCAAACGCGTCCAGGATGACGAGTACAACCGTCTGTATTGCTATGCCGCCCAGAATATTACCGACGGCAACGCCGATATTGTTTGAAGCCGCCGCACTTATAGTAATGGCGATTTCGGGAAGGTTCGTCGCAATCGCCAGGAGGATGACGCCGCCGAGGGCTTGGCCCAAGCCAAACCTCGTCGCCAGAATGTCGGTCGTATTGGACAGCTTTATCCCCGAGACCCACACCGCTCCGGCCGCACCTGCGAAGATGGCAAATAGTGCAGTAAGTGGCAGCGCGTCAAACATGGCGTTTTCTCCTATCGCGGATTGTTTTATCAGACGCAGGTCGTCCCTTAGCAAAGCGTTGACGCGGCCGGCACACGATGCGGTTACCCCGGCGGATTAAATCGCTGGTCGCTGCACGCTCGGTTACTGACCCTCTCCGCTGGCGGATGAGACCTTGCCGCGGAATACCCAGAACGCGAAGGTGCTGTATATCAAGATCGCCGGAACCAGCACGGAGGCCCCGCTTAGCACAAACGCTAGAGTATGGGGTGGTGAGCTGCCTGCCTGGATCGTGATGGACGGAGGCAGCACCAGTGGAAAAATGGTGAAGAAAACGCATAACAGCGAGAACGTGAACCAGCCCAGCGCGATAACCAGCGGCAAGAATGGGCGCTTTGCGAGGACAACAAGCAAGAAGCAAGCACCCAGCAAGGCGTAGACAGCAATCGCAGTGATCAGCGGCGCCCGACCGAATTCGTTCACCCAGTGGCTCGCATACATTGCATTCAACTGCAACGTCCAGATCGACACGCACGCGGTGCTCAGTGCCGTGGTGGCTGCAAGGACAATGCTTGCCCGTCGTGCGCGCTGTTGCAGCCGGCCCTCCGTGCGCCACATGAGCCAGCATGTCGCGAGCCACGCATAGCCGCCCGCCAGCGCAACGCCACAAAACAATGTGAATGGCGAAACCCAGTCCCAAATGCCGCCATGATATGTGCCGCCTTCCGTGCGAATGCCTTGCACGAGCGAGCCGACCAGCACGCCCTGACAAAACGCCGCGGCGAACGAGCCGGCCAGCATGATCCACTCCCAGCCCGTCTTCGCGTTTTGTCCCGCTTCGCCCCGAAACTCGATGGCGACGCCACGGAAAATAAGCGCAAACAGCATGCAGAAAATCACGGGATACATGGCGCTGAGCAGCGCGCCATAAACGATGGGGAACATCGCGATGAGCCCGCCGCCGCCAAGGACGATCCACGTTTCATTGCCGTCCCACACGGGCAAGATCGTGTCCACCATCAACTCCCGGCGCTTGGGGTCCCGCTCGGCTATTAGTAAAACGCCAACGCCTAAGTCGGTACCGTCGAGCAACACGTACATCAGAACGGCGAAGGCGAGCGTCGCAGCGGCCGCGATCGAGAGCCAGTTCGTCATGAAGACGGCGTCGATCATTGGCTATCTCCACCGGCCTCGGCCGACTTTCCCCGCGGCCTGAAACGGTCCACAAGAGACGGATTGGGGCCCTTTTCGCCCTCTTGCGGCGGCCTGCGCAGCAGCCGGATCAGGAAGTAAAGTCCGGCTGCGAACATCCCGAAATAGATTACTGCCGTGATCCCAAAAGACCAGGCGACGGCTGACCATTCGATCTGCGGAGAGGAACTCTGGGCGGTACGCATGACGCCATAAACAGTCCAAGGCTGCCGGCCGACCTCCGTGACAGTCCAGCCGGCCAGCATGGCGATAAAACCCGCAGGCGTCATGGCGACCATTGCGCGGTGTAACCATCTTGCACTGTTCAACCGCCCGCGCCAGCGGACCACGAGCCCCGCGATACCCGCACCAATCATCAGCAGACCGAGGCCGACCATCACTCGGAACGCGAAGAACACGATCGGTACCGGGGGAATGTCGTCCGGCGGAAAGTCCTTCAGGCCACGTATGGTGCCCGTCAAATTGTGCCGTAAGTAGAGCGACGCGGCGCGCGGTATCGAAACTTCATAGTGGTTGCGGCGCTCATCCATATTGGGGATCGCGAACAACTTCAACGGTTCGCCGCTTCCGGGTGGCCGCGTTTCCCAGTCCCCCTCGATTGCGGCCAGCTTTTGGGGCTGGTGCTCCAGTGTGTTTTCGCCGTGCTTGTCGCCAACATATAGTTGCAGAGGACCGGCGAACAATGCCATCCACAGCGCCATAGACAACATCGTGCGTGCGCCGTGGCTGCGGTGATCCTTCAGAAGGTGCCAGGCGCCGACGCCGCCAACAAAGAACGCGGTCGCGAGGAACGCGGCGATAGTCATATGGATAAGGCGGAAAGGGAACGAGGGGTTGAAGACGATCGCCCACCAATCGACTGGCATGAAGCGGCCATCGGCCGCAAGCGTGTATCCCGCTGGGGTCTGCATCCACGAGTTGGCGGACAGAATCCAGAACGCGCTCAGAATTGAGCCGATTGCGACTAGTGTTGTTGCCGCGAAGTGCAGTTTCGGGCCGACTTTCTTCATGCCGAACAGCATGACGCCGACGAACCCGCTTTCGAGGAAGAAGGAGACGACGATTTCGTACATCATCATCGGCCCGATGACAGAGCCCGTGCGCGCGGCAAAAGGAGACCAGTTGGTGCCGAACTGATACTCCATGACGATGCCTGACACCGCGCCGACGGCAAACGTCAAAGCGAACGGCTTAAGCCAGTAGTTGTAGACGTCGATGTACACTTGTCGGCCCGTCGCGAGCCATAGTGCTTCAACGACCATCAGGTAATTGGCAAGGCCGATTGAGAACGCGGCCAAAATAATGTGAAGCCCGATCGTGAATGCGAACTGCGAGCGCGCTAGATCCGTTGCTGCTTCCATCAGCCATCCTTTGTTATCCGGAGCACGTGCCTTTTGTTACGGGGCCAGGGGCGCTGCTTGACTCACGCATCGCAGAGTCGAAGCCGGTGGGCGGCCCGACCTCAGTCGGTGGGCATATGAGAACAGCTCGCGTGTCGATGCTGGCGTTTCGTACACCGCGACTATCTTCCCGCTCACCAACAAGAAGGTCGCTTGTATTACGTCCACCCGGTTCGTTCGCACTCTGTCTGAAGCCCTCGACGACGTTCTTGCTAGCGACGCCGTGAGGATGCACTGCATCCGTTCGGACGGGCCCTCATCAGCGCGCTGGACGCAGCGCCGTCCGCTTGTCAAACGACGCGCACGGGGATCGACTTAGCCGCCGGCACTTTGCTATCGTCAGCGTAGTGCCACAGTGGCAAGAGCACGTTGCACTCGGGATAGTAGCCCCCGATGCAGCCTTCCGGAATCTCGTACGCCTTGACTTCGAGGCTCCCGAGACGACGATCGATTCCGTCATCGGCGATCGTCTGCAACGTGATTTTTTGCCCCTCACGGAGGTTTCGCTTGGCGATGTCAGCTTTGTTCATCAGTACGACCATCCGACTGCCTTTGACTCCTCGAAAGCGATCCTCCAGGTTATAGATAGTCGTGTTAAATTGGCTATCACTTCGCAGCGTGATCAGTCGCAGCGCGTCGGGAAACTTCTCGGGCATGTCCGGATCCTCGTCGAGCGACTGCGGCGTGAGAAACTCTGCCTTCCCTGACTTGGTTTTCCATTCGCGGTGGCACGCCGGGAGGGGTCTATGGAAGCCACCGGGCTCCCACATGCGCTCGTTGAAGTTCCAAAAAATCTCCGGATACGTTTTGGCAATCTCGTCCCTAACGAGCGAATAGTCGTTGCACCATGCGTCCCAGTCGCCCTTCGCGCGCTCTCCGAGAGTCGCCTTGGCAATTCGGGCAACGATGTACTGCTCGGGGCGAGCCTTGTCACTGGCGGGTTCAGTGACGCCGCGCGAACCGTGCATGCAACCCGTGCTGTCTTCCATAGACACCGCTTGATCGCCAAGCGGCGTGCGGTGGTATTCGATCCGACTCAGGCACGGAAGAATGTACGAAATCTCTCCATGAACCAGATGGCTCCGATTAAGCTTCGTCGCCACATTGATGGTCAACCGTAGCCGCGCCCACGCGGGCTCCGTCTGGATGCGGTCGGGAACGGAGCGCACGAGATTGCCCCCAAGGTTGAAAACGGCTTTGACAGTGCCCTTTACAGCGGCTTCCATCGCTTCAACGGTATTCAGCCCCTTCTTGCGTGGCGGCTCAAAAGAGAACTGCTTCGCAAGTTGGTCGAGCGGCGCAAGCTCAGGCTTTTCGGTGATTCCCACCGTGCGCTGACCTTGGACGTTCGAGTGACCACGAATCGGCGAGGGGCCGGCCCCTGGCTTGCCGATGTTCCCGCGCAGCAAGAGCAGGTTGACGAGCATTCGGACGTTCTGTACCCCAAGCCGATGCTGCGTCAGCCCCATGCCATAGTGCGCCATGACAGCCTTCGCGCGCATGTACTCGTTGGCTGCGTCGAGCAGTGACGCGCGCGACAGCCCACAGTAACGTTCAATCTCGGTCCATTCGGTGGCGCGCGCACACGCGGCGAACTCCTCGAAGCCAGTCGTATGTTCTTCGATAAACGCAGTGTCCAGTACTCTTGGCATACCTTCCGCTTTCGCGCGATCGTCGGCTTCGATGACGGCCTTGCAGATTCCGAGAATTGCCGCCGTATCACCGCCGGCCTTCAATTGGTGATATTGAGTGCTGATCTGCGTTTGAGCCGGGGTCAGCATCTCCACAGGAGATTGAGGATTCGCGAACGACACGAGTCCGGGCTCACGCAGCGGATTGAACGTGATGATAGGGACACCTCGCTTGCGCGCATGTTGCAACTGATGGAGCATCCGGGGGCTGTTTTGCCCGACGTTCTGCCCGAAAAAGAACATGAGATCGGTTTTGCCGAAATCTTCCAAGGTGATCGTCCCAACGCCGACGCCGATGGCCTCTTTCAAGCCGACGCTGGTGCTCTCGTGGCACATGTTGGAGCTATCCGGGAGGTTGTTACAGCCATACATGCGCGCGAAAAGCTGATACATGTACGCGGTCTCCAACGAAGCTCGCCCTGACGTATAAAACACGACGCTTTCTGGATCTAGCGCGTTCAATTCTTTTGCGATTTCCGAGAACGCCTCTTCCCAACTGACCTCGACGTACTTGTCGGTTGCGGCGTCGTAGCGCATTGGCGCAGTCAGGCGGCCGGCTTCTTCCAGGTCGTGGTCGTGCCAATTCAGAAGCGACTTCACTGTGTGAAGCTCGAAGAATGCCGGCGTCATTCGTTTGGCCGTCGTGTCCCATGCGGTCGCTTTCGCTCCACTCTCACAGAACTCGAAGACATGCGGATCCGCAGGTTTTGCCCACGAACAACTAACGCACATGAAACCGTCCGGCTTGTTTTGTTTGAGAAGAATCGCGCTATCTTTCAGCGGCACTTTCTCTTGCGTCACGATGGTTGCAACGGCCTTGAGCGATCCCCATCCGCCGGAAGCAAAAGGGTATGAAGGGGCTTTCGTATTGGACATGGCTCTCTCTCGTTGGATACGTCACAACGTGACACAGCAATGCTCATTCCGCCGATGTGTGCGGTCGCTCCGCAACACCTTTCCCAAGGCGGCATGTGCGTGCTGAAAGCGCGCCGCAATCGCCGGAGCGGCTGCTCGCGTCTAGTTGGCCACATGCTTACAAGCGCTTGCTCTGTGACCGTGATTCGCCTGAACGGACGACCTTTCCAGACAACGCGGGGCTTTCCTTGTAACTTTCGCCTCATGGACGACCGTGTTGTCGCAGCCACCGGACTCAAAAGCTCAGCAGTAGTCTCGATGCACTTACATAGAAAGTCGCGACGTCCGCCGACGAGGCGCCGGACGTCCTCGTACTGCGGGGCGACTGGAACCTTTTCAGCCTAGTGTGCCTGCCATGAGAGGAATCGACGTGGCATTCTGCACCGGTTCTATACCGCGCTACCAACCTGGTGCGGACATCGGAGCCGTAGCCTACATCTCCTCAACAAATCGTGTAGACATCGTCATGTTGCTTCATGCGACCGACCGAACAGTCTCGTAGCGGGTAGGCGGGCGGTACAGCACGTTGTGATACTCTTGATACCGGTGCGACTCTGGGTGAAAATTGGTCGACGCGGTCGACGGTCGAAAACCTGCACCGGAGAAGACGGGCATACGGCGCTCGAATGGCTTGTGCTGAGCGGTAGCTATGTGGCCGTCCCTGCACCGTTGCCGTCGGCGAAGGGCGGCACGGATGGATGACTTCGACCACGGCGGCACGTACCCCCGACCTCATACAACAACGGTTCTGTAGCAAAGAAAGGTCGCTAATAAAAGCTTACTCGGGCCGGCGGAATAGCGGTATCGCCTACCGGCAACTGCAAGAGTTGCAATGAAAAGCGCTCCTCAAGTGTTATACAAGGGTTTCGCGTTGACACCGGTCGTGGTCCACGAAGCGGGGGGATTGTTCACGGCGATGGTCATTGTGCGGGATCCGACGGGCGCCGTGCGCGCGAGCGGTGAGATCGGTCAATTCGCAAGCGTGTTGGAGGCCCGAAGTTACGCGGTCCAGTACGGCATGGCTGACGTCGATGACCGGCAACCGCCTATGCCGGACAAACAACATGCGTAAGAGGCGGCACCGGGACGATCCGTCTCCATTAAGTCCGGGAGCTGGTCGTTGGCTAGGCGCGAAGCAGCGCCTGAGCCTAATCATGGTCGCGTAGTGACGATCTCAATTCGTCCCGTTGAAACCCGCGGCATTTTTGCCGTCATCAGCTGCATCCCTCGCGCGCAACCGGGGTAGATAGTCGACGCAACAAGCGGCCCCCCGGTAGAACGCTCGCTGCTTTTGGCGAGCACCGGAGCGAATTGCCGCCTCAACGTGCTGTGCGCTGCGGTCGTTCGAGCCCAGTTTGCTTCGCCGACAGTGCACTCTGACGTATGCGCGTGCCGGACTTCGCAGCACTGGCAATGCATAAGTTCATGCGAGGTGGGAAGCGGCCTTTGCAGCCCGCGACACGCTGCTTGTCCAGAGTGTGAACTTGCGTCGGGCGGCCAGACGCTAGGGTGCACCTTTGTTGCTGGACGTCCTACCTAACAGGCCCAGCAGCGTACTCGGGGCTACCGGTTTGACACGATGCACGTCGAAGCCGGCCTGCTGCGAACGCTCCCGGTCAGCCTTCGTCCCATAGCCAGTGACGGCGACTAACATGCTGTTGGCGGTCTTGGGCAAAGCGCGCAACCTACGCGCCAACTCGTAGCCGTCGATGCGCGGCATGCCTATGTCAGCGAAAACGACTTGGGGCTGGAACGTTTCGGCGACTTGCAGCGCCGCTTCGCCGTCGTAGGCAGCTCGCACCTCGTGCCCCTCCATTTCGAACAGCGTTAGCAACGCTGACACGATGTCTGGCTCGTCATCAACGACCAGGATGCGTTGGCTCTCGGTTCGCGACGAGGCAGGTGCATGATCGGACGCGGGCTGCCGCACGAGGGCGTGCGGCGCGCACGGCAACGTCACCACGAAGCGCGACCAGCAGCCGCTCCGGGCCCTTTCGAGCGTGAGCGACCCGCCGTGCCTCTCGACGATTTGGCGGGATACAGCCAGCCCGATGCCGAAGCCTCCCTGCGAACGGTCGAGTTCGCGCGGACCCTGAACAAACAGCGCAAACACCCGATCACGCAAGGCCTCGGGCACGCCGGGGCCGTCGTCGCTGACGCAGACACGTACTTCTTCTCCAGCCACCGCCATCGAAACATAGACGTGGCCGTGCGTCGGCGCATAGATTGTCGCGTTGTTCAGCAGGTTGATGAGCACCTGACTAAGGCGCACGCGGTCCCCAAGGATTGTTGCCGACCGGTTCAGCCCCTCGGTCACCACTGTCTGTCCGTTATGCTCGACCGCCGGGCGCATTGCATCGACAGCTTCCTCGATGATTGCGGCGAGCTCGACGGGCACGGGGTCGATCGCGAACATGCCTCGCACTGTTCTATCTGCATCGAGCAGATCACTGAGAATCACCGAGAGGTTACGCACCTGACGCGTGACGATATGGCTTGCAGCCGCAGCCGGACTTTGCTCGGGCACCGAGCGGCGAATTACCTCGATCGCACTTTCGATCGGCGCGAGCGGATTGCGAAGCTCATGGCTAAGCATCGATAGGAACTCGTCGCGTTCGCTAAGCAATACCTCCAGGTCGTGCGTGCGGGCATCGACGCGAGCTTCAAGCTCTGCGTTCGCACGCGCTAGGTCTGCGCGAGCCGCGGCGAGCGAATCACTCTGTACCAGCTGCCAGACGCCGTTTCGCCGAGTCAGTGCGAACTGGTGCGTGTTGCATACGTCAAGCACGTCGGAAGCCGTGCACCGATCCATGCAGTAGGAGCAGACGCAAATGATGCGGTACTGTCCCAACGTCCGGTTGAGGTGGGCCTCGTACTGGGCGAAGTCGTGCCAGCGGGTACGCTCCTACCAAAAGGTGTCGCCCGTCACCCGCAGCCCTTCGAAGCCCCGCGCACGCGACTGGCGCTCCTGCCGGACCCACTCGGCGAGGACCGAGTCGGAGCGGAAAGAGCCGTCTGGGTAGTACCAGTCAGATGCCGGCCTGAATGCGATCTGTCCGCGCGTCAGGTGCTGTTTGAAATCTGGCAGCGCCTCGATCATTGCCGTCTCCGCCTCGTCCACCCCGATCGCATCGGAGGCGACCCACAGACAGCTCTCGTTATCGCGTAGCCCCGCTTCGAAATAGGGGACCAACATGTCGATGAGGTCCTGCTTGGTTTCGTAGAAATGGCAGAAGTGTGTCCCCCAGCCGGCATGGCCTATTGCATCAATGCCACTTTTTCTAAGCGTTTGCTCCAGCGCAGCGCTGGTCGATTGATTATCGAGCATTCAAGAAGTCGGTGGCTGCAGCCGAACAAAGGCGGCTGAAGGGGGTAAGGCGCAAAGTGTCGCGCAGGGCCTTGTCTGTCGTCCAATACTCGGCTTCGGGCGCCTGCGCCCGGCCGGCGGGCCATAAAACGTGTGAGCCGCACGTATATGTTCGGCACGGTGATCATAGACGATCTGGGCAGAAGACGGGCATGCTGAGCCGCAAACCCTGTGCCGCGCTCGACACTCTTATGCAGCTTGCGTGTGCGCTGCTCCAGCAAGATGATCGGCGGCGAGGATCTCACTTCGTCGTGGCGCTCGACCCTCGACATGCGTGGGAGGACGTCAAGTCCTCTCCTAGGTGGTTCCGCAGGTGGCCTGCGTCTTGCCGCCGCGCGTTCCGGCGGAGCCACTCCTAGAAGGTCGAGCGGGCGAAATCTTAACCGATCATTGCAAGCGTTAAACGCCAGCACGGTATCCGGGTTTCGGCGCGCGCTCACCGACAAGCCACTCAAAACCGATCCTAGAAAATGGCGCTAGCGCGCGCCCCGAGGCATGGCCGCCGCAATGAGCCGGGTTGACGGCTTACGTGCTATCGTGGCTCCATTGCGGCGGTTTGTGCGTGCGCTGCGCCCTGGTGCGTTTCGGCTTCTCTGTCCCCTGCACTCACGCAGGGCCCTATAAACCGAGTTCGGTTGCGAGTCCGCCCGCGTTAGTTCATCAGCGCTTCATACTACTCGCCTTGGTTCGCCGAGGGCTCGGCCGCTTGGTGAATGCACCGATTGTTCGCGAGAAAGAGCGCGTCTACGTGAAACCACGCTTGCGTAACGTGATCAGTGTAGTCGGCTGCGTTGGTTACCCGTTCGTAGCGTCCGGTATTCGAACCACGTCAGTGTAATGACGACGATATCCAATGCCGACAGGACCAGCAGCCACACCGAGTGACTGACCGTGAATCGATAGAGCTGAAAAGCGATGAACGAGACGAAGATCGCCAGAGCGACCGGGAAATACCAGAGCTTTCTGCGCAACAACCCGGCTACGAGCCACAGCTTGATAAGGCCATGTACAAGAAGGTATGCCGCCGCGAAAGTCTGTGTTCCGACTGACAGATGGTGGGCGCTGCGAAGAAGAAAGCCGGCAATGAGATCGTGAGGATCGTCGGCGAATTCGTCACGAGTCAACCGGACGACAAATGCGACGAGTGAATGCCGGGACATGAAAAGGGTTGCGGCGCCAGCGATCAGTTCTGGAATCGCGAAAGCCGCTTTCGCCCACAAGGTAACGGCAAACGCCCGATGCAGATTCTTACCGCCAGGGCGCGTATGTCGTGATTGGAAAGGTGATTGCTTCGATTCGTCAGTCATATGTGCCGGTCGTTCGGGCCTCATAATCAGCGTCGTCCTAACCTAGCGTCGCACCAGAGAGGACACAATCCGGTCGGCCAGCGCGCCCAACGTGCGACTCAGCGCGGCGGCTTTGCGTGCGCCGTCATTGCCCGTTATTGGCGCGTACAGCGTCGCCTGGCCGGAGGTCTCAACAGCATCCGACCTGCGCTGCGTCACGGCCCATGCCGCCTGCAGCGTCACCTTACCCTCCGCAGGAGCATCGACATCAATCACTGTAACGACGAGCGCACGCGTTCCTTTGGGTGCCGGTGTGTCCGGAAAGATCATCGCGCCATCGGGTAGCCTCGTTTGCAGATCGCGCGCCAGCGTGTCCCACATCAGTTCCGCGAGCGGCGCAGCCCAGCGTTCCGTTTCCGAGACCGCATAGCGATTCGGAGCGGTCCGCGTCACGAGCTCCGGGCGGTCTAACTGAGCGGGAATGCGCAGCGCCGTCAACTGGATGGGCGCGATGCTGACGTCCACCGCGTTCGACGAGGCCTCGGCGGGCACGCTGTTGAGCGCGAGATAGCGCGTGGGCGGGCTATGTGCGCATCCAGTAAGAAACGGAAGAGCGAGTACCGTAGCCGTCAGCAAAGTGGCCAAAGATGGCGTTCTCATTGCCGCGCCTCCTGTTTGCCGCGAATCAAGGCTTCGGGATGACGATCCAGATAGTCGGCCAGTGTTCGGATGGAACGCGCGGCATCCGTCAGTTCGCGCAGCGCGCCCGAGACGTCGTTTTGGTTCGTCGAGTTGCTGTCGAGCATGTGACTCGCGGCGGTGGCGGCCTCGTCGGCGGCGCTGGCCGTCTCGCGCAGTTGCGCGATGAGTGGCGCGATCTTCGGCGACACTTGCGCAATCGTGCGGTCGATCTGTGTCACCGCTCGATCGATGTGATTCACACTGTCCTGTATGCGTGGCGACTTCACGAGCGCATTGACTCGCTCGGCGGTGCTGCGAACCGCATCACCCGTTTCCTTGATCGGCAGCGCATCCAGCTTGGTAATGATCTGGCCGGCTTTCGAGGTCATGTCGTCGATATCGGCCGATTCGACGCCGGGAATCTCGGGCGCACCGTCGCCGCTTGTAAGCGTCGCGGCAGGCGCGCCGCGCACGAAATCGAGCTTGACCTTGGCGGCCCCGATGAGCGGCGGATCTTGCGCGAGACGCGCACGCAGTCCATCGCGGATGAGTCGCCGCAACATGGCGTCGACCACCGGTCGCCAGTCGCCGTTCGCGGGCTGCGCGCCGGCGATGCCCAGTTGCGCGGGATCGAGGGCAATCTGAACGGGGCTGGTGAGCGCGCCCGTTGCCACGTCGTAGCGCAGACGCACGCTCGTGACCGTGCCGACGCGAAAGCCGCGCAGCTCGACCTCCGCGCCGCTCTTGAGACCGCCGACCGCCCCTGGGAAGCCGACGGCATAGCTGACCGTCGGCGAATGCTTCGGCGCAAGCGCGGGACGCCGGTCCACGCCCGCGAAACTCCGCGTCGGCGCGCCCGCGCCAGGTTCCATGACGATCTCCGGTCCCGATACGAGCGCCTTGAGCGACGACGGATCGCTCAGCTGCGGTACCGCGCCACGCAAATAGAACTTCGTGCCGCTGCGCAGATCGTCCTTTCTCGTGCGATCGATGCTGGCCTCGACATCGACATGCTTGCCGTCAGAAGTGAGCGCCACACCCGACACCGCTCCGACGACAACGCCATGGAGGGTCACGTCGGTTTCCCCGGCCTTCATGCCGTAGGCGTCGTCGAAGACGATCGTGATCGTTTCACCGCCGTGCACGAGCGCACGGATGCCGAGCCATCCGGCCACGCCGATGGCCGCGATTGGCACAGCCCAGATCCAACCCGGCCATACACTGCGGCGCACGGCCGCATATGTGCGCCGCAGCCGCGTGCCGCTCATGGCTGGCTCCTGTCTCGCGCGTCCCAGATTAGCCGCGGGTCGAAGGCGCGGGACGCGAGCATCGTCAGGAAAACAACAAGTGCGAACGCCGTCGCACCCGGCGCCGCATGCGTCGACGCTACACTGCCGAAGCGGATAAGCGGCAGAAACGCGGCGATCGTGAACACATCGACGTTCGACCAGCGCCCGAGTTCGTCGATCCATCGGAACACATGCGTCTTCATTCGCAGGTGCCTGCGGGAACGCGAATGGATGGAAGCAATGAACCAAGCCATGCCGGCCAGCTTCGCGAGCGGAATGACGATGCTCGTGACGACGATCAGACACCCTAACGGCCATAACCCAGCATGAAAGAGCTCGTACACGCCGTCGACGATGCGGTGCGACACGTTCGTGCCGATCTGCACGGAAAATGTCATGGGAAATAGATTTGCGGGGGCGGTAAGTACGAGCGCCGCGAGAGAAAGTGCGGCGGCGCTTTGCACGGCGTTGGGCGTTCGGGCGTGCAACCGCGCAGCGCACCGCGCGCACCGTTGTCCTTCGCTGTCGAGCGGCGCGATGCGATCGCAGGACGTGCACGCGAGCACCGGCTGATCGTCGGGTATCTCGCCATCGGGTGCGATGGCGCGCCAAACTGTGCGCCGGTCGAGGGTCGCGCGCGTGACCATAGAAATAATCGCGGCCGCGACGAAGCAGTAGCCGCCAGCGCCGATGGACGCATCGAGGTTTTGCGCCACGCGCGCGTAGCCGATGAAGCAGCCGACCAGGTAGACATCCGGCATCGCCCAAACATCAAGCCAAAGCGACCAGCGAAACAGGGCACCGATGCGCGGCGAGGGGCGGCCGAGACACAGGGCGCCGAGTACGATAACCAGCGTACCAAAGCGGATGAACGGCAGCACAATGCCGAACGCGCCGAGCAGCAATGCGAGAACGAGCCATCCCTCGCGCCACATTGCGACGATGCCCGAGACGAGCAGCGACGAGCGCGTGCTGCCAAGGATCTCCACAGACATGAGCGTAGAGAGATTGGCGGGAAACAGCAGGACGAACGTCGCCGAGGCACAGCCGAGCGCGGCGACGATGCTTCGGCCGCTGCGGCGCGCGAGCGGATAGCGGCAGACGCGGCAACGGGCGATCATGCGCGACGTTAGCGGCGGCACCTCGCCGAGCGTCCCGCATTCCGGGCAGCCGATGGTCGTCACGGGGCACCCGCTCGAGAATCAGGCGTGGCTTCAGAAAGTCGCGATCGCTGGCTGATCTGCATGATTGGCACCCTCAAACTTGGCCCGGCAAACTGTCAGGGGTCTCTCACGCCTCGCTTGCTCGCCGGCCCCCGGAAATTCTGAGCACGATGCAACGCCAGCAAGATGGCTGAGCGCCCGCAAAGCGACAAACGCAGCTCCCTGCGCGCGAGGTCTGGCTACACAGTTGTCGGCCAGAAATGAACGCCTGGTCGAACATGACGATACGTCAGGGCTTGAGCCGTCGCCGCTCTCCCCGCTCGACGGTCCGAAGGGAAGGGCTATCATCCATTGGTAGCGCGACTTCCTGGGCCTCGCGGACCGTCGAGACGCCGCTTTTATAGATCACCTGCATCCCGAAAGCCGACCTCATCGAGAGAGCGTACTCGTCGAAAGACTCAATGTAGCCGGAGAGCTTTACGCCGTTGATTAAATACACCCAAACCGTCCTCTGCTCCCCGATTATCGATTCCAGGAAAGCGGCCTGTACGTCATGGTCATCGCGCTGCATCTCAGCGTCCTCGAGGTAAAGCAGTGCTGCGTGTAGATGGAAAGCACGACTTCTTTCTGCATGTACGTGCTACGCTAATCAGCACTCCTGGACCGAATGGCAAGCAACGGCGTTTCTCCGCCGCACCCGTCAAGTGGCGTAGCCCAATCGGTTAGCCAAATCGGTAAGATATCGGCGCAATTTCTTAGGCCTTGCACCTCGCGCATTTCACATGCCAACATCGCTGACTCGGAGCGGAAAGGGACCCTTAATCCGAACTCTCGCTGTTGGATCGCAAGCGAGACCACGCCAACGATGGCAGAACGCGGAGAAAGCGCGAGGTCATTGTTCCCGCCGATGCCTAGGGCATCTGGCGTGCTTCGCGGCCATCGCAGATTCGACGCGCGCCCTGCGACGCCACGATTTCTGAACGCCGTGAGGGGCAGGAGCAGTCTGTTCATAGCAAGAAGGGGCTATCGACATAGACCGATTCGTAACAGACCGCCGGACTCAGATCTTGTAGTCGGGTCGAGGGCCAACGGCATTGAAGCGACTCGCCCGGCAGTAAACAAAGAGGCTGGGCGGTGATTGCATTTGATCTCGCGCTCAACGCGGCCGCAAGCACGGACAGATAGCTATGAATGGCCGATCGTTCCGGGGCTCGACGTTGAACGGGCCAGTCGCTCCCGCATGGACAAGCGGGCGCTCGCGTCTGAGGGGCAAAGCGCTCGGTCGTTAAGCCCTCGGAGCAGGCGCCCTCAGCGCGTCATACTGCGGCATTCCTCGGCGCACGCTCGGCATGCCTGTGCGCACTGCTGGCAATGGGCCGCTTCGTGTCTTTCGCATTCGGCGGCGCATGCGTCGCAAGCCTTGGCGCATAGCTCGCAACACTCATGACTCAGCTCGCTCGAGCGCGACATCATCGAGGCACCAAGACGGCAGATAGCCGCACAGTCAATGTCTAGCGCAATGCAACTGGCCATTTCACTGGCGCTGCCTTCGCTAAGGCATGCGGCGGCGCATCGATCGCACGCGTCTGCACAGTCGTTACATGCCTCGATGCAAGCCGTATAGTCGTGCATGACAACTCTCCTTGAGGTGATTGGGTTCTTGGTTCAGCAAGCAACGATCCAATGTCGCTATCGCTTTCGGGCGATGCGGTGGGCGGTCCATGATGATCCGGCGTAGTGCGGCTAGCCTGATAGTCCGCTGACGGGAAACGTCCTCAATGGGCTGTTGCATCGGAATGCGGTGTCAACTCCGCGTGCGCGCTTGCCGTGTTTGTTCGCGGCTGGATCAGCTTCGTATGGTGTCCTTTTCCGCGAGCTTCCGAGGTCTTTTTCCCTGTCTCAGGCCAGTAGCAGGGTCACCGCGCTAAGCTACGGCTCGTCCGGCGCGCCCGCTGTTGGCAAGGATTTCAAAGCATTTGAAGAAATAGCATACTGTGACTCATAGTCGGGAGCGCCGCGGCGCTAAGTTGACGTCCGATTCCTAGGCGGTCGCACCTCAGCCGATGGGAACTGCGATACCAACAAATGTATGACCGCGGGCTGCCGCCTCCTCTGCGCGGGAGAATCATGTGGTGTGCCATGGTCGCAAGCGATAAGATCATTGCCCCTCCTGTGAACTTTCGCCGCTAAGGAGCCAAACCGTTTTCGGCATAAAGGCGCCGGGGACTTTTCGGCGTTTAGGCGCCAC
>NZ_JALQDQ010000030.1:0-5846 GCF_023631105.1 Caballeronia sp. AZ10_KS36
GGCTGCGTCTTCTCCGGCATGCAGTTGAAGGAATGGCACGACCATCCTTACGGCATCACGGCGCATCTCTATGGCTCGCTGTACTTCACGATCACCGGCTTTCACATGGCGCACGTCATGGTCGGCATCGTGATTCTCGTGTTGCTCGCTGTGTGGATCGCGCTCGGCTATTTCGACGAGGAACGCAATGCACCGATGCGTATCGGTGGTCTGTACTGGCACTTCGTCGACGTGGTGTGGCTCTTCATCTTCACGTCGCTTTACGTGACGCCTTTCTGGATGCGGGGTCACTGATGCCAACGTCCGCTCTGCCCGAGCAGCATCTGACGAAAGAAGAGAAGCGACGTCTCGCGTTGTGCGCGTGCGCGGGCTTTTTTCTCTCGCCTGGCGCGTGGCTGCTGCAAGTGATGATCTCCGAGACGATCTCGGCGCAGGCCTGCTACGCCGAGTCGATTCGGCGGGCGGAGCCGGTTTTCAGGCACTTTCATGCGTGGCTGTACGGCACGTCGGCTGCGGCCGTGATCGTGTCGCTCGTTTGCGCAAGCATGGCGGTCTACGGCTTTCGCTTCCTGCAGAAGAAGGAGCAGCAGGCCAAAGCGAGCGATTCTTCGTCGGATAAGCCTTCGCGGTTGCAAGAAGAGTTGGCCCGCAAGCGCTTCATTGCGCTGTGCAGTGCGTTGATCGGCTGTCTTTTCGTCCTCGCGTTGGTCTTCACCATTCTGGCCGAAGTGTTCCTCGACTCCTGCAATCAATGGCATTGAAATGAACGCGACGAGTTTGAAAAACCACATCGCCGCTGCACTGATGCCAGTCGTGCTCGCCACCCTGGGCGCATGCAGTGGCCGCGCGAACGACAATCTTCCCGACAACGTCACGGCGCAGTCGCCGATGACCAGCTCGCCGCAATTGATCGCCCGCGGCGAATACCTTGCCAAAGCGGGCGATTGCAGCGCGTGTCACGACGCGGCCGATCACACGCCGCTTGCCGGTGGCATGCCGGTGAACTCACCGTTCGGTCCGATCTATTCGAGCAACATCACGCCGGACCCGACTCTCGGTATCGGACGCTATACGCTGAAGGAGTTCTCGGACGCAATACGCTATGGCAAGCGCCGCGACGGCAAGCGGCTTTATCCGGCCATGCCGTATCCGTCGCTCGCGAACATGACGGATGACGACGTGACCGCGCTCTATGCGTATCTGATGCATGGCGTGAAGCCGAGCGCGAAGCGCGCGCCGGAAACGCATCTGCCTTTTCCGTTCAATCAGCGGTGGGGCATGTTGTTCTGGAGCCTCGCATTCGGCAATCGCGATGAATATCAGCCCGATCCGAAGCGCAGCGCGCAATGGAATCGCGGCGCGTACCTGGTGCAAGGTCTTGGGCATTGCGGCGCATGCCATACGCCGCGCGGTCCCGCCTACAACGAGCTTGGCTACAGTGAGAAGTCGCCTTGGTATCTCACGAGCGGCGTCAACGATCACTGGCTTGCACCTAACCTCACCGGCGATCCGGGCAGCGGACTAGGACGCTGGACCGAGCAGGACATCGTCGACTTTCTGCATACAGGTCATGGCGCAGGCGCAATCGCGTTCGGGGCCATGGCGCCGGTCATCGGTGACAGCACGCAATACATGACCGATGCCGATCTGCATGCCATCGCCACTTATCTCAAGTCATTGCCTCCTGAGCGTACGTACGGCAGCTACGACAACAACGAGCACGCCAAGGTGCAGACGGCGCGCAGCATTCAGACCGGCGAAGTAGAGCGTCCCGGCGCGGGCATCTACCTGTCGTTTTGCGCGCGCTGTCATCAGGCGGACGGCAAGGGGCAGCCGGGCAAGGTCGCCGCGCTCGCCGGCAACCCGCTCGTGCTGGCGGAAGATCCGACATCGGTCATGCGCATCGTGATCGAGGGCAGCAAGAGCCCGGAGACGGAGACAGGGCCTGCGCCGCAGAAGATGCCGGGCTTCCACGGTCAACTGACGACCGCGCAGATCGCACAGGTCGTCACTTTCATTCGTGGCACATGGGGCAATCATGCGGCGCCGGTCTCGGACCGCGAGGTCGAGCGCCTTCGCTCGAAGATTCATCAATGAATCCCGCGCGTCGCTCAGATAAGCGACGCCTGAATCAAACCTAAAATCACACTATACGCACCGGAATCGACTTAGCCCCCGGCACCTTGCTCTCCTCGGCGTAATGCCATAGCGGCAGCAACACATTGCACTCGGGGTAATAGCCGCCGATGCAGCCTTCGGGAATCGCATATGCCTTGATCTTCAGCCCGGAAAGCCGGCGGTCGATACCGTCGTCTGCAACGGTCTGCAAGGTGATCTCCTGGCCTTCCTTCAGATGATGCTTGGCAATATCGGCCTCGTTCATCAGGATGACCATGCGCGAACCTTTCACGCCTCGGAACCGGTCGTCGAGGTTGTAGATCGTCGTGTTGAACTGGCTGTCGCTGCGCAAGGTCATGAGCCGCAGTGCTTCCGGCGTCTTCTCCGGCATGTCGGGGTCCTCGGCGAGCGAGTTGGGCGTCATGAATTCGGCTTTGCCCGACTTCGTTTGCCACACGCGTTCGCAAGCAGGCAGCGGCCGATGAAAGCCGCCCGGCTCCCACATGCGTTCGTTGAAGTCATGGAACGTCTCGGGATACGTGGTCGCAATCTCGTTCCTGACGAGCGAATAGTCGTCGCTCCACGCGTCCCAATCGACTGTGGAACGCGAGCCGAGCGTCGCCTTGGCGATGCCCGCGACGATGAATTGCTCGGCTCGCGCTTTCTCGCTTGCCGGCTCGGTCACGCCCTTGGAACCGTGCATGCAGCCCGTGCTGTCTTCCATCGAGACTGCCTGATCGCCCAGACGCGTGCGATGAAACTCGATGCGGCTCAGACAAGGGAGCACATACGATATCTCACCATGCACGAGGTGACTGCGGTTGAGCTTGGTAGCCACGTTGATCGTGAGGCGCAGGCTCGACCACGCGGGCTCCGTCTGCAATCTGTCCGGCACCGAACGCACGAGGTTCCCGCCGAGATTGAAGACCGCCTTCACTTTGCCTTTCACCATCGCCTCGAATGCTTCGACGGTGTTCATGCCTTTCTTTCGCGGCGGCTCGAAGGAAAACTGCTTCGCGAGCTGATCGAGCGGCGCGAGTTCAGGCTTTTCCGTTATGCCGACCGTGCGCTGCCCCTGCACGTTCGAATGGCCGCGTATCGGCGAAGGCCCCGCGCCGGGCTTGCCGACGTTGCCGCGCAGAAAGAGCAGGTTGCAGAGCATGCGCACGTTCTGCACGCCGAGCCTGTGCTGCGTGAGTCCCATGCCGTAGTGCGCCATCACGGCCTTGGCTTTCATGTACTCATTGGCCGCTTCGAGAAGCGCCGAGCGCGGCAGGCCGCTAATCTGCTCGATCTCGCTCCATTCGGTCTGACGCGCGCAGGCCGCGAACTCTTCGAAGCCGGTCGTGTGTTCCTCGATGAACGCGACATCGATCATGCGTTCCGTGCCTTCGGCCTGTGCGCGGTCGTCGGCTTCGATCACCGCCTTGCAGATGCCGAGAATGGCAGCCGTATCGCCGCCGGTCTTCAACTGATGATATTGCGTGCTGATCTGCGTTTCCTTCGGCGTCAGCATGTCGACAGGCGACTGCGGATTGGCGAACGACACGAGACCCGGCTCGCGAAGCGGATTGAACGTGATGATCGGTACGCCGCGTTTGCGCGCATCCTGCAACTGGTGCAACATGCGCGGGCTATTCGTGCCGACGTTCTGGCCGAAGAAGAACATGAGATCCGTTTTCTCGAAGTCTTCGAGTGTGATGGTCCCGACGCCGACGCCGATCGCTTCCTTCAGACCAACGCTCGAACTCTCGTGACACATGTTCGAGCTGTCCGGAAGATTGTTGCCGCCGTACATGCGCGCGAAAAGCTGGTACATGTACGCCGTTTCGAGCGAGGCGCGTCCGGACGCATAGAAGACGACAGTCTCCGGGTCCATCGCGTTCAACTCTTTACCGATCTCGTCGAACGCCTGCTGCCAGGTGACTTCCACGTACTTGTCCGTGGCTGCGTCGTAGCGCATGGGCGCAGTCAGACGTCCTGCTTCTTCGAGATCGTGATCGTGCCAGTTGAGCAATTGCTTAACGGTGTGCAGTTCGAAGAACTCGGGCGTCATTCGCTTCGCGGTCGTATCCCAGGCGGTGGCCTTCGCGCCGCTTTCGCAGAATTCGAACGTATGCGGGTCCGCGGGCTTGGCCCACGAGCAGCTCACGCACATGAAGCCGTCGGGCTTGTTCTGCTTGAGCAGGATGGCGCTGTCCTTTATCGGCACTTTCTCCTGCATGAGGATCGTGGCGACCGCTTTCATTGATCCCCATCCGCCAGAAGCGAAAGGATACGATGGGTTCTTGGCTTCTTTGCTCATCTGTGCGCTCCCGGGGGACCAATATCACGTCGTGACATAAGCAAGCTGCGTTCCGCATTCGGTCCGCGCAAGCCGTTCGTAATCGTCGGCATTTACATCGTTCAGGAAGATCTGCTCTGTTTCGAGCGTGATGGTATAGGCGCGTGCTCGAACGCCTGCAGTGCGATGCATCGCGCGACCCCCTCTAATCGTTCTTATGCCCCGGCAGCACCGCGCCCAACACCTGCTTCGCCGTATCGACGATGATGCTGCGTTCGTTCGGATCGCCTTCGAAGAGCGTCGTCGCGAACGCCTTCGCCTGTTGCAGCGTGATGTGCGGCGGCAGCGGCGCGATGTTCGGGTCCGCCTTCACTTCGATCACGACAGGCCGGTCCGATGCCAACGCCTCGTCCCATACGGCGGCCATGCGCTCGGCGTCGTCCACATAGAAGCCGCGCAAGCCGATCAGCTCCGCGAAGCGGTGATACGGCACCGACGGAATGTTCTGCGACGCTTCGAACTTCGGGTCGCCGTTCATCACGCGTTGCTCCCACGTGACCTGATTCAGGTCTTCGTTGTTGAGCACCATGCAGATCCAGCGCGGATCGGACCACTGCTTCCAGTACTTCGCGACGGTGATGAGCTCGGCCATGTTGCTCATCTGCATGGCGCCATCGCCGACGAGCGCGATCACGGGCCGCTCCGGATGCGCGAACTTCGCCGCGATCGCATACGGCACCGCCGCGCCCATCGAAGCCAGGCCGCCTGACAGCGAGCACATCATGCCGCGCTTCACCTTCAAGTCACGCGCATACCAGTTTGCACAGGAGCCCGAATCACTTGTGACGATGGCATTGGTGGGCACGCGCGGCGACAGTTCCCACACAGTGCGTTGCGGATTCACGCCTGTCGTAGCCGGCTCCAGCGCGCGCTTTTCGAGCTTCTTCCACCAATCGGCCATCCAGCCTTCGATGCTTTCGCGCCATGCGCGATCCGTCTTTTGTTGGAGCATCGGCAAGAGCGCACGCAGCGTTTCGGCGCTATCGCCGACGAGGTTCACTTCCATCGGATAGCGGTTGGAGAGCATGTCCGCCTTCAGGTCGATCTGCACGCCGCGCGCCGCGCCTTCCTTGGGCAGGAACTCGGAATACGGAAAGCCCGAGCCGATCATGAAGAGCGTGTCGCATTCGGTCATCATCTTGTAGCTCGGCTCGGTGCCGAGCAGACCGATTGAGCCGGTCACGAACGGCAGATCGTCAGGCAGCGCGGCCTTGCCGAGCAGCGCCTTCGCGACGCCCGCGCCGAGCTTTTCGGCGACGGCGATGACTTCGTCCGTGGCTTGCAGCGCGCCTGCGCCCACAAGAATCGCGACCTTCTTGCCCGCGTTGAGGACGTCGGCGGCGCGTTGCAGATCGTCGGCGTAGGGCACCGTTTTCGGCGCGCG
>NZ_JALQDQ010000031.1:0-518 GCF_023631105.1 Caballeronia sp. AZ10_KS36
GCGACCTTCTTGCCCGCGTTGAGGACGTCGGCGGCGCGTTGCAGATCGTCGGCGTAGGGCACCGTTTTCGGCGCGCGATAGCCGACGCCCGAATGCACCGTGCCGTGCTTGCGGCCGGGCGGTTCGTAGTCGAGGTCTTGCAGATCGTTCGGCAGGATGAGCGCCGTTACCCTGCGTTCAGCGAGCGCGGTGCGAATCGCGCGATCGACCAGATGCCGAATCTGGGAAGGCACGCTCGCCTGCTGCACGAAGGCGCCCGCGACGTCCTTGAACATCGCGGACAGATCGAGCTCCTGCTGATAGTGACCGCCGAGCGATGCGCGCGCCTGTTGTCCGGCGATGGCGAGCACCGGCATGTGATCCATGCGGGCATCGTAGAGACCGGTGAGCAGATGCGAGGCGCCCGGTCCCGAAGTCGCGATGCACACGCCGAGTTCACCCGTGAACTTCGCGTGCGCGGAGGCCATGAAGGCGGCCATTTCCTCGTGGCGCGCCTGAATGAATTCGATCTTTCCGTT
>NZ_JALQDQ010000032.1:0-10673 GCF_023631105.1 Caballeronia sp. AZ10_KS36
AGCAGGTTTTGTGGCGGGTGGCGGGGGGGGGGTGTTTATTTAGCCCATGCGCCCCCTTTTTGTGGGGTGGGGGGCCCCGCCCCAAGTACCTGGCGGGGGCCCCCCCCCCCCCCCCCCAGGCCGATCCAGACGACGTGGCCCGAGCGGACCGGCGCGAGCATGAGGCGGGTCAGAGGGGAATCGGGATTGAGCGGCATCGGTCGATGAAGGCGCGGCGGTGAGCCATTCTCGCGCGCTTCAGCTATCGGCGCTTGTCGGCGTCCAGCCGAACACGTCCTCGAAGCGCTCGCGAAACGGCGTCCGAATGCCGGCGGGCGATTGCCGGACATAGGCTTCGGCGCGGTCGCGTTCTTCTTCGCCGAGCGATTGCAGATAGGTCACCGCTTCATCGACACTCGGCATGCGGCCGTTGCGCTCGCGCGATTTGGGCGGCAGCGCGGTCCAGACCACGGCGTCCGCGCCGTTGCGTTCGAGCCATGACGCGATGGCATGCGACTGCGGATACGTCATGCCGTGAGGCGCGGGAATGCTCCCGATCCAATCGACCACATTGGCGCGTACATCCTCGCGCGCGCGTAACGCTTCACGCGCGGCGTCGAGCGAGTCGACAGCGACGCGCGCCCAGAACGTGGGTTGCACAGGTCCGGATTCGAGGACGACGAGGCTCACGATCTCGCCGTCCGAATGGCGCGCGAACTCCAGCGGAAGCAGTGGACCGCCCTCGCGCCATTGCCCGTCGATGGGGAACCCTTTGAGGTTCCATAGCAACGACCCCCAAGCCACACAGACGATGTTCATGCCGCTTCGCTTTAGATGTTGAGGCTGAGGCAGGGAGCATGGCGCGTGCCCATGAGATGCGAGGCGCGTGGCGCCAGTCATCATGCGGATTCGCGCGGGCTGGCGGTCGGCGCGACGAAACGCGAGGCCGGAGTCGAACTGGGCCGCAATGCGATCAACAGCACGAGCGCGCCGCCGATCAAGTCGAACGCAGTTATGTCGAATACGTCTGGTGATCCTGCTTGGGGCGGGCCGCTTCAATCGAATGCAACCAGTGCGAATGCGGAAGGAAAGCCCGACAATTACGCCCGCGCCGCTCAGTGATCAGACGTTAAACCGCGCGTCCGCAACCACGACTCAAGCCGCCTGCGGCTCGAACGGAAACTGCTCGACTTCGCCGCCTTGCGCGACGACCACGGTGCTTTCCGGAATCTCCTGCCACCATCCGGGCAGATCGGCGAGCGGCTCGGACACGACCAGAAACGCATCCTCTCCGGCCATCGCGATGCGCGGATCGTCGGGATACAACTCGTGCAAGTGGCGGAACGACGTGTTGTGAAAGAGCGAGCGCGACTGTCTTTCGCTCGAATAGCGGACTGCCACGATTTGCTCGCCGTCGGTCGCGCAGACCGTCATGTTCAGCGGGTCGGCCACGCCATGGCGGCGCGCGGTGTCCTCGACGAATGCCACCATCCGCTCGAGCGCGGTCACAGGCGCATGCGCCAGCCCGAACGTCAACGCGAGGAAGAACAGCACTTCCGAATCGGTCGATCCTTCGATCGACGGGAACAGTTCGGGCGCGACCGCCACCATCAGATCGCGGCGCAACACCGGGTAGTTGCGCACGAGGCCGTTATGCACGAAGAGCCACCGGCCGTAACGGAACGGATGACAGTTCGTTTCCTGCGACGGCGTGCCGGTCGCCGCGCGTACGTGCGCGACGAACAGCGGCGCGTGGATGGCGCGCGCGGCTTCGCGCAGGTTGCGATCGCTCCACGCCGGCTGAATGCAACGATAGCGAAAGGGAATGTCGGTCGGATGTCCGTACCATCCGATTCCGAAGCCGTCGCCGTTGGTGGTGGTCTGGCCGAGCCGGGCATGCAGGCTCTGGTCGATCAGCGAATGCTTCGTGTTGAAGAGCACGGTTTCGAGCTGAAGCGGATTGCCCGAATAGGCGAGCCAGCGGCACATGATCGTTCCTGTGGAAGGGGGCGTGAGTCGGCCGCCGATGTCTGCCGCAGCGGGCCGGACGATCCGTTCGAGCTGCGCCGGCAGCATCGACGATACACCGATTGTTCGCGCGCTGCCTTCGTCTCGGGATATGTGCAGCGCTTCGCCTTCAGCCAAGACAATCGCGATGCCCTGCCCGCCGCCGATGCACAGGGTCACGAGCGATGCGCTCCCGTTCGTGAACGGCCTTGGCGGTGATGACTACTCCGGTCAAACCTTTTCCTCTTGCACGATGGACTCGCGTTCAGGCTGGTCCTTCACCCAACGCCAGAAGAGCTTGTAAGCCACCGCGAGCATGACCGGGCCGATAAAGAGTCCGATCACCCCGCCCGTCACCATGCCGCCCAGCGCGCCGATCAGCACCACGGGCATCGGCACCGCCACGCCGCGGCCCAGCAGCAAGGGCTTGAGCACGTTGTCGGCGAGGCCCGCTATGAAGACATAGACCGCGAAAGCAATCGTCGCCGCGCTGAAGCCCTGAGTCAGCACCACATAAACGATGACCGGCAGCGTGATGAAGGTCGCGGGAAGCTGCATGATGCCGATGAGCAGCACGGCCAGCGCGAGCAGACCGGCACCGGGAATGTCCATCACGATGAATGCGATGCCGATCAACAACATCTGGATGAACGCGATGCCGACCACGCCCTGCGCGACGGCACGGATCGTCGCCGTCGACAGATCGGCGATCTGTCGTCCGTTCTCCGGTCCCGATATCCGCGATGCGATCAACACTGCGCTTTGATAGCCTTTCTCGCCGTGAGCCATGAAGATTCCCGCGACGATCAAAGCGAGGAAGAACACGACGAGTCCCGCGCCGAGACCCGTGATCGTGCCGAGCACCGCGAGACCCGCTTGCTTGAGTTGGGGCGTGAACTTTTGCGCGAGAACGGTGATATCCGTGGATGCCTGCGCCCAGAAGTCATAGACGTGCCGGCCCACGAGCGGCCACGCGGCCACCGATTCCGCCGGTGGCGGAATTTGCAGCGTGCCGCTCCTGATGACCGACATGGCGTGTTCCATCGAATTCGCTATCGCGACGCCGAGCAGGTACGTCGGCACCAGAATCACAGCGAACGCGACGAGAATGATGAGCGACGCGATGAGGCCGTTTCTGCCCGCGAGAGGGCCGCGAAGTCTCACCTGTAGCGGATACAGCGTGACCGCGAGGATGAGCGCCCAGACCATCAGGTTGAGGAACGGCACGAAGACGCGAAAGCAGAAGACGGCTAGAACGGCGATGAGACCGGCGCGAATCAGAACATCGAGCAGCTCGCGCGAGAGCGTGCGTTCGGTAACGGGCGTTAGCATTTCGTGCCTCCTCGCGGCTTGCCGCAGAGCGTGACGCACGGCTGGCCACTGTTGGCGGGATCATCGACTTATTAGCGCGCCGGCTCGCAAACAGTGCCGCGCCGACAACATACGACCACTAATGACACGACGCGGACAGGACGTTTCACGCGCAGAGGCGCTGGAGAAAGCGTTCCCCGTCCAAGTCTAGGACGGACAGTCCGACTTCTCCAAGAAATCACTGCAACGCAGTGATGGCAAGCCTTACGATGTAATTCATCGCGGAGAAAAACGAACGGCGACGCGCGCATCGCATCCACAGCACAAGTTAACGCGCCCTAGGGACAAGCGAGGGTCGCGGTTCCGGGTCCATGTGCTATAACTTTTGTTGCACCCCCGTGTCTCCATTCAATGCTTCGTTAGCCAAACGGTGGAAACCATGATGCAAAGACGAATTCTCGTGACGGCATCTTCCGCCGTCCTCGCGCTCAGTTGCCTCGCACTGAATGGCTGCACCATGAACAGAAACGCGGGCACCGAGCAGGCGGCGGGTGCCGCCGATCAGCGGCGCTCCATCGACGCCGATGTGGACAGCACGATCCAGCGGCTCTACACCACCGTTCCCGGGTCGCGCGAGCTCGTCGGCAAGGCCCGTGGCGTACTCGTGTTTCCGTCCGTGCTCCAGGCCGGCCTCGTCGTCGGCGCGGAATACGGCAAGGGCGCGCTTCGCGTAGGCGGCCACACCGTCGGCTACTACAGTACGACTTCCGGCTCCTTCGGGCTGCAGGCGGGCGCGCAATCGAAGGCACTCATCTTCCTGTTCATGACGCAGGACGCGCTCGATAGCTTCCGCAATTCCAAAGGGTGGTCGGCGGGAGCGGATGCATCGGTGGCGCTTCTCAAGATGGGCGCGAACGGCAAGATCGATACGACCACCGCCACCAAGCCGGTGAATGCGATCGTACTGACGAACGCCGGCCTGATGGCCGATGCTTCGCTCCAGGGTACGAAAGTAAGCCGACTGGACGAATAAGAGCGCATCGGGTTGCGAGGCGTGAGATCGCGTAGCACCGGCATCGACGATAAGCGCGGCATGGCCGGATTGCGGTCCGCTACGCCATCGAGTTCCACGGGCGCGGGGAATCGACGCGGTCAACGCGCCTCGCTCGTTGCAACGGTGTCACAATACCTCGCGACGACATGCTCCAGGTTGTAGAACATCCGCGCCTCGCTTAACGACTCACCGAGGGGCGAACGTCGCACGCTGTCGAGCACGCTAGGATTCAGCCCCGCGAGCCACAACACGGTTCCGTTTGCGCTCAGGCGCTGTTCGGCTTCCGCGAGCATCTTGAGCGCGGTGTATTCGAGATCGAAAACGCGGCTCAGATCCAGCACGACGATTTGTGCATCGGACTCCTGAACGATCGGACGGATCTTGTCGGCCACGCGCTGCGCGTTGACGAAGAAGATCCGTCCTTCGGGGCGCAGCAGGAGCATGCCCGGAAACGTTTCGTCGTCGGGATGTCTCGGCGACGCAGGCCGGAATACGTTTGTGCCGGGTATGCGCTTGAGCACGTACAGCGGCGGATTGGACACCTGATGCGCGAGCATCAGCAGCGAGACCACGATAGCGACGACAATGCCCGCGAGCGTTCCCAGCAACACGACGCCCACGCATGCGGTGAGCGCCCAGACGAACTCGGTCTTGCGCACTCTCAGGATTGCGCGGAATTCGGACACGCTGAAAAGGCCGATCGAGTAGAACACGACGACTGCGGCAAGCGTCGCGTGCGGCATCAACGCCATCGATGGCGCGAATATCAGCATGACGGCGAGCGCGATCAGCGCCGTGACGATCTGCGCGCATTGCGTGCGCGCGCCGGCCTGCCGGTTGACCGCAGTCTGACTCGTGCCGCCTCCGGACACCATCCCTCCGAAGAGCGCGCTTCCGACGTTCGCAATCCCTGTCGCAAAGAGTTCGCGGTTCGCGTTCGGCGGCGGCTCGTCGTTGCGCGCGAACGCGCGGCCCGCCGCGATGCTCTCGGTGAAACTCATCAGCGCAATGCCCAGTGCGTGCGGCCAGAGCGCGAGCGCAAGCGCCGGGTCCGGCTTGACCCACGAAGGCAGTCCGGCGGGAACCGCGCCCACGGTCTCCACGCCATGCGAGCGCAAGCCGAAAACGGCGACGGCCGCGATCGCCGCCGCCACGACGATGAGCGGCGCCGGCGCGCGCGGCGCGAATCGCTCTAACGCGACCAACCCGGCGATGCTGATGAACGCGAGCGCCATCGTGACCGGCGAAGCGTGCGGCAGGCCGCCGATCAACGACGCCACGTTGTGAAAGAACGATTCCTTCGGGAAATGAATCCCGAATAGCTTCGGCAACTGATCCACGACGATCACGATGGCCACGCCTGCCTTGAATCCCACGAGCACCGGCTCTGAAATGAAGTCCGCGACGAAGCCCATCCGCAACACGGCCGCCGCCAGGAGCATGCCGCCGACGAGAGCGGTCAGCGTGGCGTTCAGGGTCGCGAGCATCTGCGGATCGCCTGCATTCGCCATCATGCCGAGCGTATCGCCCGCAAGGATGGCGAGCGTGGTGGTCGTGCTCACGCTCAGCACGCGCGACGCGCCCGTGAGCGCATAGATGAGCATCGGCACGCACGCTGTATAGAGTCCCACTTGCACGGGCAAGCCTGCGATCGTCGCGTAAGCGAGCGCCTTCGGAATGACGACAGCCGCAGCCGTCGCGCCCGCGATCACGTCCGCATGCGCCCACTGCCTGTCGTAGTGCGACAGCCACTCGGGGATCACCCCGGCGCGGCTGGCGCGAGCGGCGGATGCGCGTTCCGGCATGGCGACTCCCTCGGTGAGCGGGCGGTGCGGCGTCGACGGAAACGGGCTTCAGAACCGCTCGGGCACGTACCTGAGCGGATGATTGCTCTGGCGATAACCCTCCGGCTTCTGCCTTTTCGGCAGCTTCACTTTCTCGCGGGAAAGCGCGGTGTACGGAATGTTCTCGAGCAGGTGACTGATCAGATTGAGCCGCGCGCGCCGCTTGTCGTCCGAACGCACCACGTACCACGGTGCATCGTCGGTATCGGTGGCGGCGAACATGTCGTCGCGCGCACGCGAATAGTCGTACCAGCGGCTATAGGAGCGCAGGTCCATCGGCGAGAGCTTCCAGATCTTACGCTCATCGTGAATGCGCGCTTCGAGGCGGCGGGTCTGCTCTTCTTCGCTCACTTCGAGCCAGTACTTCAGCAGAATCACTCCCGAGTCGATGATCGCGCGCTCGACGAGCGGCACGCCCTTGAGGAAGGTCTGCAATTGCTCGGGCGTGCAGAAGCCCATCACGCGCTCCACCCCCGCGCGGTTGTACCAGCTGCGGTCGAATAGCGCGATTTCGCCTGCAGCCGGCAGATGCGGGATATACCGCTGAAAGTACATCTGCGTTTTCTCGCGCTCCGTGGGCGCGGGCAGCGCGATCACGCGAAAGATACGCGGGCTCACGCGCTCCGTGAGTGCCTTGATGGTCCCGCCCTTGCCCGCGCCGTCGCGTCCCTCGAACACCACGCAGATTTTCGCGCCGGTATGCACCGTCCACTGCTGCAACCTCACGAGCTCTACGTGCAGGCGCGCGAGTTCCTTCTCATACTGCTTCCCGCTCAGACGATTTCCCGTGCGCGCGCCTTCGGATTCCCCGGCAACCTTGTCTTCCATCGCGTTGGCTCCCCATTGGTTCTCGCTCTGCACTCAAGCGCGGCGCTCGTTCGAAGCGACGCACGCGCTTCACGTTTCGTTGCGCTCGGGCATGACCTGCACCACGAGCGTGCGGTCCTTCCAGAACATGTTGTGGACGCGCGGTTGCAGCGTGCGCAACATGTGCGGCTCGAGCGAATGGAAGCTCACGACCGCGGCGGGACGTTCGCCGGTGCCGGGAACGCGCTCGATCGCATCGAAGGCAGGAAAGCCGTACCTGCAAAGAAACTCGCGGATTTCATCGTCCGTCGTGGTCGGTTCCACATTGCCTAGCCAGAGATCACTCATCGCGATGTCCTCCCTTGATGCACCGGTTAGAGCCAAATGAGTTCGACGAGCCGCGTGCCTGGTTATGTGGCGCGCCCGCTGTGTGATGTGCTTAACGAATCAACCGTGTTCGTCCCGCGTCTTCGATTTGCGCTGCGTGAGCGGATTGAGCGCGCTCACGAATATGACGATGCCGATGGCGAGCGCCAACATGCCATAGCGAAATTCGGACGTGGTGTCATAAAGAAGACCATGAATCGTGGCATACAGTCCGCCCAGCCAGATGAAAACGCCGATTGCGGCACACACGCTTCGAAGCTCGGTTCGTCTCATCCATGCCTCCGCGGTTGCCATGCATCGGATACTTCAGTTTAGGAAATTCTGAGTGGTCCTGTGGACACACTTGCTGCAATCCGCTTGGCGCGTTCGGCGCGTTGGACTAAATTGCTAGCGTATTGCCACTGAAATGGAGCCACTGCGCAGGTCCTGCGAGCGCCGCGCGCGGCGCGAAAGGATGCAGGTACGACTTGAACAGCCGTGCATCTCAACAGAGGCCGAACATGCCGAACGCGATTCTCAAGCACGGCCGATTGCATGGATTCGTGGCTTCGTTGCTCTCGCTCGTCCTCTCGATGCCGATGGATCACGCAGAGGCTCAGAACGCGCCACCGCAGACGCCGGGCCGCACGTTCGTCGGCGCCAACGTCAAGCAGTACGCGGATGCAGTGCTCGCCATCATGTCGTACACGGCCGTGCCCGACGTGACCACCAGTTCGCTCTCCATCAATAGCGGCACGACCGGCAACCCGGGATTCGGTCAGACGCAATTCGGCGGCGGCTTTACCCTCAGCAGGTCGTTTCCTCTCTATCTCGAAGGCACGGTCGCCTATAGCCGCTATGATCCGACCTTCATCGCGACGGACGGCAATCAGGAACGTCCCGTGCCGACCAAATGGAACACGGCGAGCACGACGGTGGGCATCGGCTGGGACTTCCCCATTACCGACGAACTGCGCTTCCGGCCCATCGTGAACGGCATGGTGGGCCGCGTGGCAAGCGACCTGCGCATCGCGCAGACCGTCTTCAACCATGTGGCCGATGCGAACCTGCAGTTCCTCGAAGACGGCGTGCTCAATGCCTATGGCGTCGGCGGATCGCTGATGCTCGATCTCGAGCACTATCGCGAGCATTACGAAGTCGACGTGGAACTGCGCGCGACCGATATCTATCTACGCAGCTTCGGCTCCTCGTCCGATGCCGTGCAGGGCTCCGCGACCGCGCAGCAATTCAGCCTGTGGGCCCGCTGGCGCGCGCCGACCGGATTGAGCGCGCTCGACAGGCCGCTGCGCTACGTGCTCGAAACCGCGTACTCGCATTACTTCGGCGACAGCGCAGGCGCGCTCGGCTTCAACGACCTCACCTCGCTCGGCGTGGGGCTGGAACTCGACAGCAGCAAGTACCCGATCGTCATCACGCGCACGCGCGCCATGGTCCGTTATGTCTTCGGACACAACGTGCATGGCGTGTCCTTCGGGTTCGCTGTGAGCTTCTAGCGTATCGCGGGCGCTGCCATCACCGCTTCTTGATGCGCCATTCGCCGCTTGCCTTCTTGCAGGCGACCGGTGTCCACTTCTGTGTCTGCCCCTTCGCGACCGCAACGAGGGTCACGCTGCGGCACGTTTCGCCGCCGCTTTGCCTGGTGTCGCGCGGCGTGACGGTGCCTTCGATGTGAACCGGATTGCCCGTGCCTTCGTTGTTCCAGGGAACCGCTTCGCCGTCCTTCTGCGTGTCGAGCGCATGCTGGGCGGCGCGGTTGAGCGCCTGGCGGTCAGCGGGCTTCATGTAGCTGATCGGCGTGTCGCGCAGAAAGTTCAGATTGTTGGCGAACGCGCAGGCGCACGACACCGAAAGCGTCGCCACGACGCCGCATTTGGCGAGATCGTATGCGCAACGGCGCGGAAGCCGGATCATGATTCGGTGTCCTTCATAACACGTTGCGTTGGCTAGGATCGTACTTCGGGTCGGGCTGCTTCTGCGTCTGGCGCAACACGCCCTGCTCGTCGAAATAGAAGTGGAACAGCATATGATCGATGTTGTTCTCCATGTAGCGATACGACCACACGTCGCGACTCATCCGTTTGTAATGCGCCGTCTCGAACGGGCGGCCGAAGTTCTTCAACACATCATCGCGCGTCCAAATGCCCACTTCCGCGCGGTAGAACTCGTTTTCCTGAAGCACTTGCCGGACACTGACGACCTTGCCCGATGCATCGACATCGACCGCAGTGGTGGTGCTGCCCATCGGCTGCGTGGGCCACATGAGCCGCTTGCCGCCGCCTGGCAAGTCATACGTTTCCTTCGGCGTCCCGAGCCGCGCGACGATAGCCTGCTGATCCATGCCCGGCTCGACATGCTGCTCCGGCTGGGCACAGCCTGCGAGCGCAAGCACGGCGATGCATGCGCCTCGTGATAACGCAACTGCAATGCGTTCTTGCATGGCTATTTCTTCGCGGCCGGTTCGACGGATATCGCGAGTGCCTCGGTATAGACAGCTTTGACCTGATCTCCTTTCTTCACGCGCTTGAGCCGTTCCGGGTCCTCCACATGCAGGTCGAGTGTATTGCCTCGCGGCCCGCGTAGCGTGACGGTTTTCGCATGCCGGTCCACTGCCGCGACGTCGGCGATGATCGTGACTTCCCGGCCAATTTCCCCGCCCGGCTTCGCGCCTACGGGCGCACGCTCGGCCGTCGCTTTCTCGGACGCCGATGGCGAGGTCTTCTTGTCGACGAGACTCAGCGTCAGCGATTCACGATACTGCGCGGTCACGAGATCTCCAACCGCAAGCTGGTCGAAATTGCGCGCCTCGTTCGTCACTTCCAGTTCCATGACCTTGCCGGCCGCTGTCTTGAGCGTGACGGTGCGCGTTGCCGGGTCGATGCCGACAATCGTTGCCGTCACTTTCGACACGCCTTGCACGGTAGCGCCGTTCGCGTCCCGCGTAATGGTCGCGTCGGTTTGCGGCTCGGCTGCGAATGCTGTTGCGAAAAGCACAAGGCACGAGATGACGACCAGACTCACACGCTTCATTTCGACACTCCTCATTCAATGGACGCAAGAAAGCTCGCGAACGCTATTGGATCGAATAGCCGCGTCCCTGCATGCATGCGGCCCATGCGCGGTTATAGGTGTCCATCGCGCCCTGGCTTTGCGCTTGCGCGTTGGCCTGCTGCGCGCGCCGGTTCTGCCGGGCCCTCACGCCGCCCGCCATCGTGCCGGCGGTCGCGCCGATGGCCGCGCCCTTGCCCGCATCGCCCGCGATCGCGCCGATCACCGCGCCGCCAGCC